>DATEQI010000103.1:0-4999 GCA_035272805.1 Alphaproteobacteria bacterium
GGCCTGACCGAGCTCAGGAAGATCGCAGCCCTTGCCGATACCTGGGGCATGACGCTCGCCCCGCATCTCTTCCCCGAGCTCAACGTCCACCTCTTGGCCTCGATCCCCAACGGCCTGTGGATCGAGCACATGGGCCTGCTCGACGACCTCTGGGTCGAGCCGGTGCCCATCGTGAACGGCATCATCACCGCCCCCGAGCGCCCCGGCCACGGCCTCGCCTTCAAGCCCGAAGTGCTGCGCGATTTTCGGATATAGGGCGCTGTCCCTCACCCTGCTCGCTTCGCTCGCTTCCCTCTCCCGCAAGCGGGCGAGGGAATAAGGCGCGTCTGCCCTCTCCCGCAAGCGGGAGAGGGAGGGGCCCACGGCCGCAAGGCCGTGGGAGGGTGAGGGACAGCGCGCCCTACTCGAACTTGAGCGCGCGCGGGAAGCCGGCGGGCGGCAGGCGGCCGGCCTGGGCGGCCTAGCGCGCCTCGAACTCCGCGCGGAGCGCAGCCATGATCTCCGACGGGACGGCATCCTTGCCCGTTGCGAGGAGCCAGCGCTCAAGCGCCCGTCCCGGATCGGCGAGGCGCGCAACGCCGCGATAGACGGTGCCGCGGTAGATGCGGATCGGCGTCTCGATGCGCGGCCCGTCTTCGCTGTCGACGAGGAGCCCCCGATAGCCGAGCCCCGGCGGCTCCGCTGGAGAGCCACTTTCCGTTACAAGCGCGACGAGACGCTTGGAGAGCGAGCTCGCCGCGGCGGAATCGAGCGCCCAGCGCGGGTTGGGCCGCCCGGAGAAGATGTCAAGCGTCACGAAGACCGTCATTCACCTTCTTCGCCCCAGGCGGCTGTGCCCTTCCCGGCTCAGCGAATGCGCACCCAACGGCCGGTGATCATGTATGTGCAGAACTGCGTGTAGTTGCCGCGGTTGCAGGTCTTGGGATCGCTGATCAGATGGCCGCTGTTGTCGACGTTGCGAGCCGCCGTTGAGCCCGGTTTGTGCGACCAGCAGCCGACCTTGTCCTGCCGATACCAATGATAATCCACATTGGGCCACATCACGAGCGCTACGTACCAGCCTTTTCCCGGCCCAAGGTGTCCCGCGAAATTCGGGCACGGATTGAGCCCATCGCTGTGCGCAGCGGGCTCCACGTTCGCGCACTGGAGCTGGGTATACATATGGCCGGTGGCGCGGCCGGGCTGGGCGAAGGTATTGGTGATCTGGTTGTTCGCGTAGTTGTAGCAATTGTTGTGCGGCTGGACCGCCGGCGTGTTCCAAATGGCGGGATTATAGACGGGCGCGTCGGAGGCCACGCAGGGCGGACATCTGACCTGAGGCGGCGGCGACGGCCGCGGCAGGGCTGCGCGGAGCATTTCCTGCACATGCGCCGCAACCGGCGCTTCGAGATCGGCCCTGCCCTTTTCGAGCAGGTATTGCTCAAGCTCGGGGGCGCCGGCGACTGACCAAACCCGCCGGCTAGGCGCCTCGGCATCCGTATCCTCGACACTGAAGCCTTGATAGCCCAGGCCTCCCCCACTCCCGGTAACGGCTTCGGGCAATTTCGACCTCTCCGCCATTGCGCGAAATTCCTTCTCCTCGTCCGCGCTCACAACCCAACGAGGGTTCTCGCGCCCCGAAAAGACATGCAGCGTCACAAGCAGAGACATCGCTTCCTCCCTTATTGAATTTCATGCCAGCAACGGCAGCGGCATCTCGCGGGGAGCGACCCCCTCCACGGTCTCGAAGCTCTGAGCAACAAGAGCGATGCCGTTCCGACCGAATGCGCGTATTATGGCATCCCTAAGAAATATTACAAGTGTAACTTGTATCTGCCGCGGGATACTCTCGGCTGCAAGGCGTCCGGATCTAGGCCCGGCGCTCCCTCACCCTGCTCGCTTCGCTCGCTTCCCTCTCCCGCTTGCGGGGTCGAGCCGCATGGCGGATCGACGAAGGGGCCCATCGCGTAGCGATGGGAAGGGTGAGGGACAGCGCCCTACTCGAACTTGAGCGCGCGCGGGAAGCCGGCGGGCGGCAGGCGGCCGGCCTGGGCGCGGGCGCCGATCCAGTCCTTGAGCTCGGCCTTGGTGAAGCTGCGCGTCCGCTCGCCGGTGCGGCAGCTGAGCCCCTCCTCCAGGCTGAAGCTCTTCACGTCGGAGAGCCCGCCGTCCTTGTATTTCTGCAGGATGACGCCGCGCCCACGCGCCATTTCCGGCACCTCCGCGAGCCTGAAGAGGAGAAGCTTGCGGTTCTCGCCGAGGACCGCGAGCCAGTCGCCCACGACGGGCGCGCACGCCGCCGCCTCGCGGCCCGCCTCGAGGTTGAGCACCTGCTTGCCGGTGCGCGTCTGGGCAAAGGCGTCCTCGGCCTTGACCACGAAGCCGCGCCCGTCCTCTGCCGCGACGATGAGCTTCTCCTCGGGCTTATAGACGCGCATATGCACGACCTCCTGGTCGTTGCCGAGCTCGATCATGAGCCGGAGCGGCTCGCCGAAGCCGCGCCCGCCCGGCAGCTTGTCGCAGCCGAGCGTGTAGAAGCGGCCGTTGGTCGCGAAGACGAGGAGCTTGTCCGTGGTCTCGGCAGGGATGACGAACTTGCCGCGGTCGCCCTCCTTGTACTTGAGCTCCGAGGCGTCGGCGAGATGGCCCTTCACACTCCTGATCCAGCCCTTCTCCGAGCAGATCACGGTGACGGGCTCGCGCTCGACATAGGCCTCGAGCGGCACCTCCTCGACCGCGGGTGCCGTGCCGATCTCGGTGCGCCGCTTGCCGAGCGCCGTCTTCGGGCCGAACTTGGCCTTGAGCGCGCGCAGCTCCTCGCCGATCCGCTTCCAGCGCTTGCCTTCGTCCTTGAGCAGCGCCTTGAGCTCGCCGCGCTCGACCGAGAGTGCCTTGTGCTCCTCCCTGATCGCGATCTCCTCGAGCCTGCGCAAGGCGCGCAAGCGCATGTTGAGGACCGCCTCGACCTGCGTCTCCGAGAGCTTGAAGCGCCGCATCATCACCGCCTTGGGGTCGTCCTCCTCGCGGATGATGCGGATCACCTTGTCGAGGTTGAGGTAGGCGATGCGGAAGCCCTCGAGGATCTCGAGGCGCTCCTCGATCTTGCCGAGGCGGTGCCTGGAGCGCCGCACGAGCACGTCCTGGCGGTGATCGAGATAGGCGCTGAGGACCTCGCGCAGGCTCATGACTCTCGGGGTGAGCCCGCCGTCGAGCACGTTCATGTTGAGGGGGATGCGCACCTCGAGCTCGGTCTGGCGGAAGAGCGTCTCCATCAGCACTTCGGGGTCGACGTTGCGGCTCTTGGGCTCGAGCACGAGACGGATGTCGTCGGCCGATTCGTCGCGCACGTCGGCGAGCAAGGCCAGCTTGCGCTCCAAGAGAAGCTCGGCGATGCGCTCGATGAGGCGCGCCTTCTGCACCTGATAGGGAATCTCGCTGACGACGACCTGATAGACCCCGCCCTTGAGCTTCTCGGCATGCCAGCGCGCGCGCAGGCGAAAGCTGCCGCGCCCGCTCGCGTAAGTCGCCACGATGCTCTCGCGCGGCTCGACGAGCACGCCGCCCGTGGGCAGGTCGGGGCCCGGGATGAAGCGCACGAGCGTGTCGATGCGCGCCTCGGGATGGTCGATCAGGTGGAGGAGGGCATCTGCGAGCTCGCCCACGTTGTGCGGCGGGATGCTCGTCGCCATGCCGACGGCGATGCCCTGGGCGCCGTTCGCAAGCAGGTTCGGGAAATTGGCCGGCAGTACGACCGGCTCCTCGCCCTCCCCGTCGTAGGTCGGGCGGAAATCGACCGCGTCCTCGTCGATGCCGTCGAGCAAGAGCTCGGCCACGGCCGTCATGCGCGCCTCCGTGTAGCGCATGGCCGCGGCATTGTCGCCGTCGATGTTGCCGAAATTGCCCTGGCCGTCGACGAGGGGATAGCGCGCGGCGAACTCCTGGGCCAGGCGCACGAGCGCGTCGTAGATGGCGGCGTCGCCGTGGGGGTGATACTTGCCCATCACGTCGCCGACGATGCGCGCGCATTTCTTGAAGCCCTGGTCGGGATCGAGGCGCAGCTGGCGCATCGCGTGCAAGAGCCGGCGATGCACCGGCTTGAGGCCGTCGCGCACGTCGGGCAGCGAGCGCGCCATGATGGTCGAGAGCGCGTAGGAGAGATAGCGCTCGCTGAGCGCATCCGCGAAGGGGGTGGAGCGAATCTCTCCGGCACTCGGGGTATCGGCCATAAGCTCTCCTCGATGACACCAGATATAGTAGCGGGCCTGAGAGTGCCGTCAATCGCTCGTAGGCGATGCGGCCTCGCTCGCGGCGGCGCCGCTCAAACGGAGCGCGCGGCGTAAGCGCTCGAGCAAGTGGGCGCGCGCCTGGGGCAGCCCGCGGTTGAGGCTCGCGAAGACGTGGCGCTCGAGGAAATGGCCGGTCAGGTCCAGGCCGTCAAGGATGTCGCCGTCGGACGGCGTCTCGCCGGGCTCGGCCAAGAAGCGGGGCAGGCGAAGGAGGCGGTCCTTGTAAGGCTCGCCCGCCGCGAGCGAGACGGCGCGGCCGGTGCGCGGCGAGACGTAGAAAAGCTCGTCGTTACGGCCGGTCGCGGCGCAAGTGGAGAGATCGAGGCCGAAGCCGAGCTCGGCGAGAAGGCCGAGCTCCCAGGCGATCTGCGCGCGGCCCCAGCCGGCGATGCGCTCGCTCGACTCGAGGGCTGCGATAAGGGCGACGAGGCCGTCGAAGACGGCCGGGTGCGGCTCGCGCTCGGCAAGGGCCGCTTCCGCGAGAGCAACGCTTGCAGCAAGGGCCGCGAGCCGCAAGGGATCGTCGAGCAAGGCGGCGCCGCCGCTGTGGAGGAGCTCGCAGGCGTAGCTGCCGAGATGCTCGGAGAGCCGCGCGCGCCACACCGCCTTGACCCGGTTGCCGGGCTGCAGCATGCCGCGCGCCCTGGCACTCACCCCGCCATGCACGAGCCCGGCATGGCGCCCATGGTCGCGCGTCAAGAGCTGCGCGATCGCGGCAGTCTCCCCGTGCTTCT
>DATEQI010000104.1:0-6480 GCA_035272805.1 Alphaproteobacteria bacterium
AGAACGAGCACCGCATTCGCCAGGCCGTAAGGAACATCAAGGCGTTCCTCGGCAGCGCCGAACGCGCCGCCGCGACGCCGCAACGCCGGACCGCCGCCTCTTGAGCGCTCCCCTCCGCATCGCCATCGCCGGGCTCGGCACCGTCGGCGCCGCAACACTCGCGCTTCTCGCGAGGAATGCCGGCCTGCTCAGAGAGCGCTGCGGCCGGCCGCTTGCGGTCACCGCCGTCAGCGCGCGCGAGCGCGGGCGCGATCGCGGCTCCCCGCTCGCCGGCATGGCCTGGTACGACGACGCCGTCGAGATGGCGCGCGAGGCCGATGCCGAGGTGGTCGTCGAGCTCATCGGCGGCTCGGACGGGGTGGCGCGGGCGGTGATCGAGGCAGCCCTCGAGCGGCGGCGCCACGTGGTGACAGCGAACAAGGCGCTGCTTGCGCTCCACGGCACCGAGCTTGCGCTCAAAGCGGAGCGCGCTGGCGTGGCACTCAGCTACGAGGCGGCGGTCGCGGGCGGCATCCCGATCGTGAAGGCGCTGCGCGAGGGTCTCGCCGCCAACCGCATCGAGCACGTCTACGGCATCTTGAACGGCACCTGCAATTACATCCTGACCGACATGCGGCGTCACAAGCGCGAGTTCGCGGCGGCACTCGCGGACGCCCAGCGTCTCGGCTATGCCGAGGCGGACCCGGGCATCGACGTGGACGGCATCGACGCCGCGCATAAGCTCGCGATCCTGGCGAGCCTCGCCTTCGGTACCCAGGTCGATTTCGGCGGGGTTTACAGGGAGGGGATCAGGCACGTCTCCCCCCTCGACATCGCCTATGCCGAGGAGCTCGGCTATCGCATCAAGCTGATCGGCAGCGCGCGCTTGACCGAGCACGGCCTCGAGCAGCGCTTGCATCCCTGCATGATCTCCCTCGAGACCCCTCTCGCCCACGTCGAGGGCGTGCTCAACGCCGTGGTGGCCAAGGGCGATTTTGTCGAGACCACCGAATATGAGGGGCGCGGGGCCGGCGCCGGTCCGACCGCCTCCGCCGTGGTCGCCGACCTCATGGATATAGCACTCGGGCGGCGCACGCCGACCTTCGGCGTGCCGGCGAGCGCGCTCAAGGCCGCACCCAGGGCGCCCATGGAGCGCCATACCGGCGCCTATTACGTCCGCCTCATGGTGGTGGATCGCCCCGGCGTCATCGCCGACGTCGCCGCGGCCTTGAGGGACCAGGCCGTCTCGATGGAGGCCATGATCCAGCGCAAGCGCGCGCCCGACGAGCCCGTGCCGGTCGTGCTCACCACCCACGAGACGGAGGAGGCGGGGATGACCCGCGCGCTCCTGGAGATCGCCCGGCTTGACACGGTACGGGAGCCGCCCCGCATGATACGCATCGAGCCGCTCTAGCGATCCGAAAATGAATGGATTACGTTCAATGCGTTGCCCACGCGCAGTCGTCATTCCCGCGCAAGCGCGAGAAGGCAAGAAAACCCTCTCCCGCTTGCGGGAGAGGGAAGGGGCCCATCCCGAAGGGATGGGAAGGGTGAGGGACTGCCGGATGTCGGTGCCGTCCCTCACCCTCCCACGGCCCAACGGCCGCGGGCCCCTCGTCGATCCGCTTTGCGGCTCGACCCCGCAAGCGGGAGAGGGGCTTATCGCGAGCGCTTTCGCGGGGGTGACGAATGATTCGTTGAAAATAAACGAATCGAAGTAGTCTCTGATAGCGGCGCAGCACCCCAGGGGAAACGCACAACAAAGGGCAGCAGGACATGGCCAACGTGCAGCGCATGGACCGTAACCTGGCCCTCGAGGTCGTCCGCGTGACCGAATGGGCCGCCTTGGCGGCCTCCCGGCTCATGGGGCGGGGCGACGAGAAGGCCGCCGACCAAGCCGCCGTCGACGCGATGCGCTCGGCACTCAACGGGCTGCGCATCGAGGGCACCGTCGTGATCGGCGAGGGCGAGCGCGACGAGGCGCCGATGCTCTTTATCGGCGAGAAGGTCGGCACCGGCGAGGGACCCAAGGTCGACATCGCGCTGGATCCGCTCGAGGGCACCACCATCACCGCCAAGGGCGGCCCCAACGCGCTCGCCGTCATCTCTGTCGCGGATCACGGCGGCTTCCTCAACGCGCCCGACGTCTACATGGACAAGATCGCGATCGGCGGCGGGCTTCCCGACGGCCTCGTCGACCTCGACGAGGCGCCCAAGGACAACCTCGCCCATCTCGCCAAGGCCAAGAGCTGCGAGGTGGGCGATCTCGTCGCCTGCATCCTCGACCGGCCGCGCCATGCCGAGCTCATCGCCAAGGTGCGCGAGGCGGGCGCGCGCATCATGCTCATCTCGGACGGCGACGTGAGCGGCGTCATCGCGACCGCACTCGAGGAGAGCGGGGTCGACATCTATCTCGGCTCGGGCGGGGCGCCCGAGGGCGTGCTCGCGGCGGCGGCGCTGCGCTGCATCGGCGGCCAGATGCAGGGCCGCCTCATCTTCCGCAACGACGACGAGAAGGCGCGCGCCCGCCGCCTCGGCGTCAACGACCTCAACCGCAAATACGCGCTGACCGACATGGCGAACGGCGACGTCATGTTCGCGGCGACCGGGGTCACCGACGGCTCGCTCCTGCGCGGCGTGCGCCGCTGGCATGGCGGCGGGCGCACGCACTCGATCGTGATGCGCTCCAAGACCGGCACGGTGCGCTTCATCGAGGCGATCCACAATTTCGAGCGCAAGCCCGGCATCGTCGGCGCGTGAGGCCCGAGCTCGCGGGCAAGATGGCTTAGGTCTCGAAGCGCGCCGCTTTTTGGGAGGTCGCTGCCGCCATGGCTCGCATGAAGGGCGCGGAGCTCATCGCCGAATTCCTGATTGCGGAGAAGATCCCCTACGTCTTCGGCCTCTGCGGCCATGGCAATGTGGGCCTCTTGGATGCGCTCTACGATGTGCGCGACAAGATCAAATATGTCTCGCCGCGCCACGAGCAGACTGCCGGGCACATGGCCGACGCTTATTTCCGGGTGAAGCACCGGCCGGTCGCGACCCTTACCTCTTGCGGTCCCGGCTCGTCGAACCTGGTGATGGCGCTCGCCGTGGCGCAGACCGATTCCTCGGCTTTCCTGGCCATCACGGGGAATGTGCCCACCTCGCAATTCAACCGCGGGCCGTTCCAGGAGATCAATCGCCACTACCAGGCCGATTTTCCCAACGTGGTGCGCCCGGTGGTGAAGCACAGCTTCCAGCCGACGCGCGTAGAGATGCTGCCGCTCGCGTTACGCCAGGCGGCGACCACGATGACGAGCGGCCGGCCGGGACCGGTGCATGTCGATGTTCCGTTCAACCTGTTCCAAGAGGAGGCGGATGTCGCGCTCGAGCCGTCGTGGGACGGCTTCAATCAGCGACGCAGCGGTGCCGCACCCGAGGACGTCGCCGCCGCCGCCGAAATGATCGTCTCCGCGCGCCGGCCGGTGCTGTTTATCGGCCACGGCGTGGCGCTCTCCGAGGCCGGCGCCGAGCTCACCCTTCTCGCGCATCGGCTCGGCATCCCCGTGATCAGCTCGCCGAACGGCATGGGCTGCTTCGACATGACGGATGAGCTCTCGCTCGGGTTCATCGGGCGGAACGGCGCCTATCCCGCGAACCAGGCCGGCCGCTTCAGCGATCTCGTCATCGCGATCGGCGCGCGCTTCGACGATCGCTCGTCCTCCTCCTGGCTGCCGGGATACTCGTGGAATTTCCCGCAGGCCAAGCTCGTTCATGTCGACTTGGACGAGCACGAGCTCGGCCGGAACTACGTGCCGACGCTCGGCATCCTGGCGGACGCGCGGACGTTCCTGCGCCAGCTCCTGGCCGAGCTCGACAGCCGCAATGCGCCGCGCGCGGTCGGCCTCGCCGCATGGCGCGCCGAGATCGCCAAATGGCGGGCGGCGTGGGATGCGTATGTGAGCCCCAACTTCGCGCTCCATACCTCGCCCATACGTCCGGAGCGGATCGTCGCCGACTGCCGGGCCGTGCTGCCGGACGATGCCATCATCTCGCTCGACTCCGGCGTGCATCACAATTGGTTCATGCAGTTCTGGACCGCGCGGCGGCCGCAGACCATGTTGAATACCTGGGGCTTCTCCGGCATGGGCTTCGGACCGAGCGCCATTCTCGGCGCCAAGCTCGCCGCACCCGAGCGGCCCTGTGTCGCGATCTGCGGCGACGGCGGCTTCTCCATGGTGCCGCACGTGCTGTGCACCGCGGTCGAGTACGACATTCCGGCGGTGTGGGTGGTGTGGAACAATTTCTCCTGGTCGGCCATCCGCGACATCCAATACGGCCTCTTCGACGGCCGCGAGATCGGCACCGGCTTTTATCACGGCCCCAACCAGCGCCCCTATAATCCGGACTTCGCCGCCTGGGCGCGCGCGTGCGGGGTCGAGGGCGTAACCGTCACCAAGTCGCAGGATTTCAAGGGCGCACTCGAGCACGCGATCAAGCTCGAAGCACCCTGCCTGATCGACGTGCATGTCGACGCCAATGTCCGGCCGCCCGCGACCGGCACCTGGGCGCTGCCGCCCATCCCGCACAAGGAGCCGGTGTTCGGAGCGAAGCACGTTCCCGGCCAGTGAGCCGGCGCGCGGCCGTGGTGCGCCGAGCCCGGCGCCGGGGAAAGGCCCAGGGAAAGACGGGAGAAAGCAAGGAGACGCGCATGTCGAAGAAGGACGCTCGCACCGCGACGGTCAGGAACATCGCGGAGGTCCCTTGGCAGGAGCTGCCCGGCCATCACGGCGGCGCCCTCTCCAAGTTCCTCGTTCATCCGGACACGGTGGGCTCGCGGCTCATCGACCACCGCATCTCCTGCTATCAGCCCAAGGGCTATGTGGCGCCGCATCGCCACAAGGTGCAGGAGCAGGTCTACCACGTGCTCGAGGGCGAAGGCCTGATGGAGATCGACGGCAAGCGTCAGGTCGTGCGCAGGCACGACGTGATCTACATTCCGCCGGGGGTCGAGCACGCGATCTACAACAGCGGCCTCAGCGACCTCATCTTCATCGTCGTCACCACGCCGGTCGACGACGCATAGGCACGCGCTTGCGCCTAGCGCGGCAAGCGCGGGATGGAGCGGTGAGCGACAATATCGCGACGAGGCCGACTCGGCGCGTCCCTTGACTCGGGCGGCCGCTGCCGCTTCTCATCCCTTTGCCGCAGGCTTTGCGGGAAGGAAGGTGAGGGAGTGCCCGGGTGATGCAAGTGGCGACGAAGGCCTTGGCGGAAAACGAAGCCTTTCTCGGCGTCGAGCGCTCGTTCTGCGGGCGGCGCTGGACGGCGCGCGGGCTCGACGATCGCGCGGCCTTGGCGCTGGCGCAGCGTCTCGAGCTGCCGGAGCCCGTGGCGCGCGTGCTCGCGGGGCGCGGCATCGGCCTCGAGGAGGCGGAGTCCTTCCTGAACCCCACCTTGCGCGCGCTTTTGCCCGACCCCTTCCACTTGCGCGACATGGAGCGCGCGGCAGCCCGCATCGCCGACGCCGTGATGGCGGGCGAGCCGATCGGCGTGTTCGGGGATTACGATGTCGATGGTGCCACCTCGTCGGCCCTCTTGAAGCGCTTCTTCGCCGCCCTCGGCGTGCCCATCCGCATCTACATCCCAGACCGCCTCAAGGAGGGCTACGGCCCGAACGCGCCCGCACTTCTGCGGCTCAAGGCCGAGGGCATCCGGCTCGTCATCACGGTCGATTGCGGCACGGCCGCCTTCGAGCCGCTCGCGGTGGCTGCGGACGCCGGGCTCGCGGTGATCGTGGTCGATCACCACGTCGGCGAGCCGAAGCTTCCGTCGGCGCACGCGGTCGTCAATCCCAACCGCCTCGACGAGACCAGCCCGCATCGCCAGCTCGCCGCCGTCGGGGTCGCCTTTCTCCTCGTCGTTGCGGTCAACCGGACCTTGCGCGAGGCCGGCTGGTATCGCCTGCGCTGCGAGCCCGATCTCATGCAGTGGCTCGACCTCGTGGCCCTCGGCACCGTCTGCGACGTCGTACCGCTCACCGGCGTCAACCGCGCCCTCGTGGTGCAGGGCCTCAAGATCATGGCGCGCCGCGCCAATCCGGGCTTGGCGGCACTTGCCGACGTGGCGCGCCTCGACGAGCGGCCTTCCGCCTATCACCTCGGCTTCCTCCTCGGCCCGCGCGTCAATGCGGGCGGCCGGGTAGGGGAGGCGGATCTCGGAGCGCGGCTCCTCTGCACGAGCGATCCGCAAGAGGCGCGCGAGCTCGCCGGGCGCCTCGATGGCTACAATCAGGAGCGCCAGGAGATCGAGGCTGCGGTGTTGCAGGAGGCGATCGCGGCGGTCGACGCGATGGCGACGGGCAAGATCGTCTTCGCGGCCGCCGCCGGCTGGCATCCCGGCGTCATCGGCATCGTCGCCAGCCGGCTGCGCGAGCGCTTCAACCGCCCAGCCTGCGTGGTCGCGTTGGGCGGCGGCGTCGGCAAGGGCTCGGGACGGTCGGTGCCCGGCGTGGCGCTG
>DATEQI010000105.1:0-12004 GCA_035272805.1 Alphaproteobacteria bacterium
ATTGCGAGGCGCCCGAAGGGCAACGAAGCAATCCAGAGAGAGTTTCGCACCACGCGCGCTGCCCCGGCGTACGCCGGGGTTCGCTACGCTCGCAATGACGGCTACCTCCAGGTGAGACGAACTTCCGAGTCGCGGCGCTAGTACCTGCTTGTAAAGTTTCGCGCCTACCGCCGCTCGCGCCATTCCTTGGGCTCGCGCGCGGGCCAGCCGAAATCGCGCGGGCGGAGCCCTGCGTGGAACCAGGTGACGAAGCTCACGATGTCGTAGACCGGCAGCCCCGTCGCCTCGTTAAGCGCACGCGCAAAGGGCGCCATGTTGGTGCATTCGAGCACGATGGCGCCGAGCGCGGCGTGCCGGGCGACGAGCTCCTCCCCCGCAGCGAGGATGTCCGCTTCCGCGAGGCCGAGATCGAGCTCGCGCTCGTCCGCGAGCAGAACGCGGCTGAGCTCGCGGCCGCCGTCGGTGCCGGCGACCGGCGTTGCCGGGTCGCAGCCGGCGCTCACGAGATGCTCGGCGGAGAGGCTCTCGGCGCTGACCGTGAGGATGCCGCAGCGCTTGCCGGGCGGCAGCAGGCTCTCGATCCACGGTACTTGCATGAGGCTCGAGAGTGCGGTCGGAACGCCTGCGCGCCGCGCGATCTCCGCTTGAAAGAGCGAGAGGAAGCCGCAGTTGCTGGTGATCCCGTCGGCGCCCAGGCGCACGAGCTCTTCCGCACCCGCTGCGAAGGCCTCGAAGAGGCCGTCTGCGCGGCGCCGGACCACGCGCGCCGGCGTGGCACCCGCGATCACCTTGTAGAGCACGGGAAAGGGCCAGGTCTCGGCATTCCCCATGTCGCCCGGGATGCGCGGAAAGGCGGCCTCGAGCATGAGGATGCCGAGGCGCGCGCCGTAGAGCGGCTTGCCGCCGTAAGCGATCCTCCTCGGCTCGTTGTCCCTGCTGCGGCGCGTCATGACTTGGCCGCCTCCTCGGCACGGCCGGAGCCGAAGTGCCTCAGGATCGACGTCGCAAGGGCGACGAGGCCCCCCATGTAGCTCCGCATCAGCGCGATCACCAGGACGGCATAGATCACCATGTCCCACTCGCCGTATTTCTGGAGATAGGTGGTGAGGATCTGGATGGGTGCGGCACCGACGAGCGGGCCCGCAAACGAGCCGAGCCCGCCCACCACCACCATGACGATGAGCTTCGCCATCTCGTTGAAGTCGGCGAGCTGCGGGCTGAGCACGAGGATGTAATGCGCGTAGAACACCCCCGCGAGCCCGGCAAAGGCGCTCGACAGCGTGAAGACCAGGACCTTGACCCGCGTGGTGTCGACGCCCAGGCTCGCGGCGCGCATCTCGTCGTCCTTGATCGCGCGCATGAAATAGCCGAGCGGCGAGTGCACGAGGAGATACATGGCGAGCACGGAGACGACCGTGAGGACCGCGAAAGTGTAATAATAGGCGGTCGGCTGCACGCTGTGATAGAGCGGCGGCACGTCGAGCCCGAGCTCGCCGCGCGTGTAGCCGTAATCGGCGGCGAGCAGGATGTGGATCGTCTCGGCGAAGGCCCAGCTCGCGATCGCGAGGTAGATGGCGCGCATCTTGAGCACGAGGCGGCCGAGCAGGTAGCCGAACGCGGCCGCGACGACGACGCCCGCGGGCATGCTGAGCCACATCGGCGTCTGATAGTGATAGATGAGAAGCCCGGTCGTGTAGGCGCCAAGTGCGGCGAAGGCCTGCTGTGCCAAGGAGAACTGGCCGGTGAAGCCGGCGAGCAGGTTCCAGCTCGCCGCGAGGATCGTGTAATAGAGGCTGACCGTGAGCACATGGAGCGCGAAACTGCCGGCGATCTGCGGCAATGCCGCAAGGCCGAGGACGGCAATCGCCGTCACCACCGCGACGCGCTTCCAGTCGACGAGCATCAGCATCGGCACTCTCACCCAAGCAGGCATTCGTGGATCAGCTCGCGCACGCGCGCTTCCCCGAACTCGGCGGGCGGCCCCTCGGTCTTGATGCGGCCCAGGTTGACCATGTAGACATAATCCGCGTGCGGGATGGCACCCTCGATGTTCTGGTCGACGAGAAGGATGGTCGTGCCGATCGAGCGGCGCACGGTCAGCAGGAGCTCGTAGACCTGGTCGACGAGGCTCGGCGCCAGCCCCGCCGTGGGCTCGTCCACCAGCATGAGCTTGGGATCGCTCATCATCTCGCGCGCGACGGAAAGCATGCGTCCCTGGCCGCCCGAGAGGTCGCCTGCGCGCGTGCGCCGGCGCTCGGCAAGGGCAGGGAAGATGCCGTATATCTTGTCGATCTGTGCCAGGAGCCGAGCCCGGTCGCGGCGGAATGTCCAGCCGCCCATGCGCAGGTTCTCCTCGACCGTGAGGCCCGGGAAGGTATTGATATCCTGGGGCACATAGCTGATGCCCAGCGCCTTCACCTCGTAAGGCTGCAGCCCGAGGGTCGACTCGGCCAGGAAGCGGATCGCGCCGGCGTGCGGCTTGAGGAAGCCGAAGATCGTCCGCAGAAGTGTCGACTTGCCGGCACCGTTGGGACCGATCACCAGCGTCAAGCTCTCCCTGCGCACGGCAAGCGAAAGGCCCTGCAGGATGTCGACCCCCGGCTGATAGGCGGCATGGAGCCGATCGACCGTCAAGAGCGCCGCATCGCTCACGTGAGCGCCTTCCCGAGGTAGGCGGTGATCACGTCATCGCGCCGGGCGATCTCCTCGAGCGGGCCCTCGGCCACGACGCGTCCCTCGATCATCACCGTGATCTTGCTGCAGAGCCGGCGCATCACCGCCATCTCGTGGCTGACGATGAGATAGCTGACGCCGCGCGCCCGGTTCTCGTGGAGGATGAGGTCGATGATCGAATCCTTGATCACCGGGTTGATGCCGGCGAAGGGCTCGTCGAGCACGTAGCATTTGAGCTCGGGGATCATGAAGCCGCAGCAGACCTGGAGCAGCGCGCGCTGGCCGCCCGAGAGCCCTTTGGCCGGAAGCTTCGCGAGCCGCGTCAGCGTGGTGAGCTCGAGGAGCTCGCGCGCGCGGCCAATACCTTCATCGAGCGCGCTGCCCTTCGCACCGCGCGCCATGTAGGGGAGCAGCAGGTTTTCGAAGACCGAGAGGTTGCCGAAGAGGCGGCACACCTGGAAGGTGCGCAAGAGGCCCTTGCGCGCGATCTCGAAAGGGGCCAAGCCGAGCACGCTCTCGCCGTCGAGGCGGATGTCGCCGGCGCTCGGCGCGTGGATGCCGGTGACGAGATTGACGAACGTGGTCTTGCCGGCGCCGTTGGGTCCGATCAGCCCGCGAATCTCGCCGCGCTCGAGCAGGATCGAGACCTCCTCATTGGCGACGAGGCCGCCGAAGCGCTTGGTGAGACCGCGAGTTTCGAGGAGCCTGGCCATGCTCTCACGCCTGCCGCGTCCGCTCGCCGAAGAGACCGGTCGGGCGCAGCAAGAGGACGAGAAGCACGAGCGCGAAGCCATAGGCGTTCTGATACGGCGACGAGATGAAGGCGGCACCCAGGCTTTCGACGATGCCGAGCATGAGCCCGCCGACGAGCGCCCCCGGGATCGAGCCGAGCCCGCCGATCACGATGATCTCGAAGCCCTTGACCGTGGTGACGACGCCGTCCGTCGGAAAGACGAGGAAGACCGGGGCCAACAAGGCGCCGGCGAGCCCGGCGAGCGCCACGCCGATGCCGAAGGCGAGCTGGTCGAGGCGCAGGACGTCGACCCCCGAGGTCTGCACGCCGATGCGGCTCTGCGAGGCGGCGCGCAAGGCGAGACCCAGCCAGGTCCTCTTGATGAGGAACTGGAAAAGCGCGATCGCGACGAGTGCCAGCACGAAGGCGGCGACGCGCGCGCCGTCCTGGGGGAGCGGGCCGATCGTTATAGTCGGCAGCACCGAGCCCGGCGTGCGCTGATAGGGCCCGCTGAGCGCGGTCGCCAGATTGCGCAGGAGGAGGAGGAGCGCGATGGTGACCACCGTCGCATAATCGTCCCTGCGCTCAAGCGCCTTCACGAACATGGGCTTGATCAGGACGGGCTCGAGCAGAATGCCGATGAGGAACACGCCGAGTGCGGAGAGCGGCACCGCCACCCACCAGAATTCCGGCCCCAAGAGGTGGACCACGAGAATGAACTGCAGGTAGCTCCCGATCATGTAGAATTCGCCCATCGCCCAGTTGATCATCTTGACGATGCTGTAGATGAAGGTGATGCCGAGCGCCATAAGCGCGTAAAGCACCCCGATCATCACTCCGGCAATGAGCGTCTGGACAAAGAGCTCGCTCGTGAAGATCACGGCGCGCTAGGCGCCTGATACGCCCCCCTGCCGACGCTTCCCCGTGAGCGGGGAGGGCATGCCCAGATCCTCGCGCCGCCGCCGATTGCGATAAGCCCCTCTCCCGCATGCGGGAGAGGGAAGGGGCCCATCCCGAAGGGATGGGAAGGGTGAGGCAGTGCCCGATGTCGGCGCCGTCCCTCACCCTCCCACGGCCTTGCGGCCGCGGGTCCCTCCCTCTCCCGCTTGCGGGAGAGGGGATTTGCGCGAACGGCGCCCCCGTCAAAATGTGTGGCTCCTGTCGCCCTCAAGGGGGAGGGCGGGGAGGGGGTGACGCGCGGATTTGCGAGAGCCGGCACTACGGATAGACGAGCTCGGCGTCGCGCCAATCCTGGTTGGGCTGAGCGTAGTGGAGGATCATGATCGGCGGCGACCAGGTGTGCCAATAGATTCCCTCGGCCCTCGGGAAGGTCACCTCGCCCGGGGCCCAGCTCTTGAACTTGCCGGCATCGAGCGCCTTCGTCACCGCCTTGGGGTCGGTGCTCTTCGCCTGATCGACGGCTTGCGCGATGATCAAGACGTCGCCGAAGCCATTCAGGCTCGAGTAGGTGGCCGATTCCTTGTATTTCTCCTCGTACGTCTTGGCCAGCCAGCTGCCGACGTCCGAAAGCTTCTGCTTCGGGGTGTAATAGGCGATGAAGTAGATGCCGGCGCCATCCTTGGGGTGGAGCTGCCACCATTGCGGCCGGATGGGCGAATCGTAGGAGATCAGCATCGGCGTCTGCGGCAAGAGGCCGATGGTGGTTCCCTGGTCGACCATGAGATCGAGCTGCTGGCCCACGCCGACGTTGATGATGACGTCGGGCTTGAAGGCCTTGGCCTTGAGGAGGAGCGGCGTGAGATCGGTCGAGGTGTGGTCGAAGGTGAGCACCTGGATGTCGAGGCCGAGGTTCTTCGCCTTGCTCTGCTCCTCGGTCTCGTTGGCGAGCCCGATGCCGTAGTCGCTGGTCTCGGCGAGAAGGGACACCCGCTTGTAGCCCTGCTTCTTGATCCAAGCGAGCCAAGCGGCCGCGCGCAACGGGTCGATCACGTGGGTACGGAAGGCGATGTCGTAATGCTTCGCGGTCACGTCCGCGGCCCCCGTTTGCGTCCCGATGGTGGGGACGCCGAGCTCCTTGGCGACCTCGTTGGCCGCGATGTTGTCCGAGCTGTGGAAGAAGCCCGTCACCGCCACGGCATGGTCCGCGTCGACGAGGCGGCGGTAGCCCGTGATCGCGGCTTCGGGGCGCCCTTGCGAATCCTCCACCGAGAGCCGGATTTTGCGGCCGCCCAGAACCCCGCCCATCACGGTATTGACGTAATCGACGGCCAACTCGGCGCCGCGCCGGATGAGCTGTCCCGAGGCCGGGTCGCCGGGCGGGGAGAGCGGGATGATCAGGCCGATCGTGACCGCTTCGTCGGCGGCCTTCGCGGTGCCAATGAGGCCAGTCGCGAGCGTGAGCGCGACTGCGCCGAGAATGAGGTGTCTCCTTTTCATGTGCGCTCCCGTTTGTTGCCGCGGTCTTGAGGCGTGGCCGACCACAGGCTCGAAGAGGCTTCGTCCCCTGGACGGCCGCGCCCGGGCCTTGCCTCCGGGATGATAGCTCTCCCGCGGAGCCGGCCGCGGCTTCTATCGCTCGCCGCATCTTAGATCGAGTTTGGCAAAAGCGTAAATGGTCCCTCAGCACTCGACTGCTGAGGCTGACGATTAGAGCGGCGCGAGCCGGAGACGCGATGCTGAATTTTCGGGCAACCTCATAATTCGACTTGGAAATTCTCCCGCCGGCTATGCTAGGCTGTGCGCCACGACAGCTCGAAAGAGGGCCAAGAACAGAAGCTTTCGGACGACGCGCGGCGGCGCGCCAGGGAGGATGCAAGGTGGCTGAGGATGTCATCCTCGAAACGGAAGGCCTGACGAAGGAGTTCCGCGGCTTCATTGCGGTCAATGACGTCGACTTGCGCGTGCGGCGGGGGAGCATTCACGCCCTCATCGGACCGAACGGCGCCGGCAAGACGACCTGCTTCAATCTCCTCACCAAGTTCCTGACGCCGACGCGAGGACGCATCCGCTACAATGGACGCGAGATCACGGCCGCGGCTCCCGCGGACATCGCGCGCCTCGGTCTCGTGCGCTCCTTCCAGATCTCGGCTGTGTTCCCGCATCTCACCGTGCTCGAGAACGTGCGGATAGCGCTTCAGCGCGGACGTGGCTCGTCATTCGATTTCTGGCGCTCGGAGAGCGTGCTCGAGGTCTATAATGAGCGCGCGCACGAGTTGATCGAGGCGGTCGGCCTCGCCGAGTTCGCCTCGACGCCGGCGATCGAGCTCTCCTATGGGCACAAGCGCGCGCTCGAGATCGCGACGACGCTGGCATTGGAGCCGGAGATGATGCTGCTCGACGAGCCCACGGCCGGCATGGGCCACGAGGATATCGATCGCATCACGCAGCTCATCAAGCGCGTTTCGGCCAATCGCACGGTCCTCATGGTCGAGCATAACCTGAGCGTGGTCGCCGACCTGTCCGACCGGATCACGGTGCTCGCACGCGGCGAGATCCTGGCCGAAGGGGACTATGCGAGCGTGTCCGAGAATCCGGACGTGATCCAGGCCTATATGGGAGCGGGCGATGCGTGAGAGCGCCGCCGCGAGGGCGCTTGAGACGGAGCCGGTCGCGGCGACGGCGCCGCTGCTCGCCCTCGAGGGACTCCATGCCTGGTACGGCGAATCCCATGTCCTGCACGGCGTGGACTTCGAGGTATTGCCGGGCGAGGTGGTGACGCTTCTCGGCCGCAATGGGGCCGGCAAGACGACGACCATGAAGTCGATCATGGGCATCGTCGGCAAGCGCTCGGGCTCGATCCGCTTCGACGGCAGCGAGACGATTGCGCTTCCCTCCAACCGCATCGCGCGTCTGGGCGTCGCGTTTTGTCCGGAGGAGCGCGGCATCTTCGCGAGCTTGAACGTGCACGAGAACCTGCTGCTGCCGCCGGTGGTGCGCGAGGGGGGGTTAGCACTCGAACGCATCTTCGCGCTCTTCCCCAATCTCAAGGAGCGCCTCACGAGCCAGGGCACCAAGCTTTCGGGCGGCGAGCAGCAAATGCTCGCGATCGGGCGTATCCTGCGCACGGGCGCCAAGCTCCTGCTGCTCGATGAGCCGACCGAGGGCTTGGCCCCGGTCATCGTGCAGCAGATCGGCCAAACGGTGCGCGAGCTCAAGAAGCTTGGCTTTACCGTGCTGCTGGTCGAGCAGAATTTTCGCTTCGGCGCGACGGTTGCCGACCGGCACTATCTCATGGAGCACGGCCGCGTCGTCGACATGATTCCGAACCGCGAGCTCGAGCGGAACATGAAGAAGCTGCACGAGTATCTCGGCGTTTAGCGAAGCGAGCGGAGCTGGTGGAACCTTTGGAATGATGGGGGTTAACATGAAACGGAGCATCCTGCTGGCGGCAGCCGCGGTCCTGTTGGCGGCCGGCACAGCCCAAGCACAAGTCGCGGTCAAGCTCGGCGTGCTGAGCGACATGTCGAGCCTTTATGCCGATATCGGCGGCCCCGGCTCGGTCGTGGCGGCCAAGATGGCGGTCGAGGACTTCGACCCGGCCAAGAACGGCATGAAGGTCGAGGTGATCTCGGCCGACCATCTCAACAAGCCCGACGTGGGCTCCAACATTGCGCGCCAGTGGTACGACGTGGATCACGTCGACGCCATCATCGACGTGCCGACCTCGAGCGTGGCGCTCGCGGTTGCCGATGTGACCAAGGACAAGAACAAGGTGTTCCTGATCTCGGGGGCGGCGAGCTCGGACCTCACGGGATCGAAGTGCACGCCCAATAACGTGCATTGGACCTATGACACCTGGGCGCTCGCGCACGGCACCGGCGGCGCGCTCGTCAAGCAGGGCGGCAAGACCTGGTTCTTCATCACGGCCGACTACGCCTTCGGCCACGCCCTCGAGCGCGACACCTCGGACGTGGTCAAGGCGCAAGGGGGGCAGGTGCTGGGTGCGGTAAACGTGCCGCTCAACACGCCCGACTTCTCATCTTTCCTCCTGCAGGCGCAGTCGTCCAAGGCGCAGGTGATCGGGCTCGCGAACGCGGGCGGCGACACCATCAACTCGATCAAGCAGGCGGCCGAATTCGGCATCGTGAAGGGCGGACAGCGCCTCGCCGGCCTCCTCGTCTTCATCTCGGACGTGCACGCACTCGGCCTGCAGACCGCCCAGGGGCTCACCATCACCACCGCCTATTATTGGGATCTCAACGACAAGACGCGCGCCTTCGCCATGCGTTTCGCCAAGCTGAACGGCGGCAAGTACCCGAGCATGGTTCAGGCCGGCGTCTACTCCGAGACGGTGCACTATCTCGAGGCGGTCAAGAAGGTCGGCTCGGCGGCCGACGGCGCCAAGGTCGTCGAGGCCATGAAGGCGACAACCTATGACGACCCGCTCTTCGGCAAGACCACCGTGCGCGAGGACGGGCGCGCCGTGCACGCCATGTACCTCGTCGAGGTGAAGAAGCCGTCCGAATCGAAGGCCCCCTACGACTACTACAAGGTGCTCGCGACCATCCCGACCGAGGAGGCCTTCCGGCCGCTCGCCGACGAGAAGGGGATGTGCCCGCTCGTCAAGTGAGGGCACGATAACGGCCGGGAAGAAAATGCGTTGCTATCCCTCACCCCGACCCTTGATCCGCTTCGCGGCTCAAGCCCGCAAGCGGGGTCGAGCCGCAAAGCGGATCGACGAGGGGCCCGCGGCCGCAAGGCCGTGGGAGGGTGAGGGATAGCGAGCCGCATCCAGTCCAAGGGTAGAGATTGCCGCCGATGTTCCAATGGCTCGGCATTGCGCCCCAGGCCTTGTTCGGCCAGCTCCTGATCGGGCTGATCAACGGCTCGTTCTATGCGCTCTTGAGCCTCGGCCTGGCCGTCATCTTCGGTCTCCTCAACATCATCAACTTCAGCCACGGCGCGCTCTACATGATGGGCGCCTTCTGCGCTTGGTTCCTCTTGACCATGCTGGGGGTGGGATATTGGTGGGCGCTCCTCCTCTCGCCCATCGCGATCGCGGCGGTCGGCATGTTGATCGAGCGCAGCATGCTGCGCTGGCTCTACCGCCTCGACCCCCTCTATGGCCTGCTGCTCACCTTCGGGCTGGCTCTCGTCATCCAGGGCCTGTTCCAGAACGCGTACGGCTCCTCGGGTCAGCCCTACGAGATCCCGGCATCGCTCACCGGCGGCTACAATCTCGGCTTCATGTTCCTGCCCGTCTACCGCGCCTGGGTGGTGCTGGCATCCGCCGTGCTCTGCCTCGGCACCTGGCTCATCATCGAGCGTACCAAGCTCGGCTCCTATCTGCGCGCGGCGACCGAGAATCCGGCGCTCGTGCAGGCCTTCGGCATCAACGTGCCGCGCATGATCACGCTGACCTACGGCTTCGGCGTCGGGCTCGCCGCACTGGCAGGCGTCATGGCGGCGCCCATCTACCAGGTGAGCCCGCTTATGGGTGCCGATCTTATCATCGTCGTGTTCGCGGTGGTCGTGATCGGCGGCATGGGCTCGATCATGGGCTCGATCCTGACGGGCTTCGGGCTCGGCGTGATCGAGGGGCTGACCAAGGTATTCTATCCGGAAGCCTCGAACACCGTGATCTTCGTGATCATGGCGATCGTCCTCCTGATCAAGCCCGCGGGGCTGTTCGGCAGGGCCGCTTGATGGCGGGCGTCAAGGAGGCGGCAGGGACGGGAGCCCAGGCGACCTCGCTCGATCACCAGCTCGTCGCCTTTGGGGTCATGGTGGCGTTCTTCCTGATCGCCCCCTTCTTCATCTATCCCGTGTTCCTGATGAAGGTGCTGTGCTTCGCGCTCTTCGCCTGCGCCTTCAATCTTCTCGTCGGCTATGTCGGCCTGCTCTCGTTCGGGCACGCCGCCTTCATGGGCATGGCGGGATACGTCTGCGGCCACGCGGCCAAGGTCTGGGGCCTTCCGCCCGAGCTTTCCCTTCTCATCGCTACGGCGGCCTCGGCGCTCCTCGGGCTCGTCATCGGGCTTTTGGCGATACGCCGGCAAGGCATCTATTTCGCCATGATCACCTTGGCGCTCGCGCAGATGGTCTATTTCTTCTGCCTGCAGGCGAAGTTCACCGGCGGCGAGGACGGCATCCAGGCGATTCCGCGGGGCAGGCTCTTGGCGCTCGTCGACTTGAACCAGATGCTGCCGATCTATTTCGTCGTGCTGGCGATCTTCCTCTTCGGCTTTCTCCTCATCTACCGCACCATCCACTCGCCCTTCGGCCAAGTCCTCAAGGCGATCCGCGAGAACGAGCCGCGCGCCATCTCGCTCGGCTACCGGGTCGACCACTACAAATTGATCGCCTTCGTGCTCTCTGCGGCCCTTTCCGGGACCGCCGGCGCCACCAAGGCGATCGTCTTCCAGCTCGCAGCGCTCACCGACGTGCATTGGAGCATGTCGGGAGAGGTGGTGCTGATGACGCTCGTAGGCGGTCTCGGCACGGTCTTCGGGCCGGTGGTCGGCGCCTTCATCATCATCGCCATGGAGAACTATTTGGCCGAGCTCGGCTCCTGGGTGCTGGTGACGCAGGGCCTCGTCTTCGTCGCCTGCGTGCTTGCCTTCCGGCGCGGCATCGTCGGCGAGCTCTCGAGACTGATCAGAAAGCCGCTCTGAGCGCGCGGGCGGGCAGCCGCCATGCACGCAAAGGCCTTTCCTTCGCGCCCCTTATGTGTATATTGAGCCGCCACCCCTTTGCCCAAGGAGGCGGCATGCAGATTCGTGAGGCGCTCACTTTCGACGACGTCCTTCTCACGCCTGCGCGCTCCCAGGTTCTCCCCAAAGATACCGATACCCGCACCCGGCTGACCCAGAGGGTCGAGCTCGGTATTCCGCTCATCTCGGCGGCGATGGACACGGTGACCGAGGCGCCGCTCGCGATCGCGATGGCGCAGGCCGGCGGGCTCGGCATCGTGCACAAGAGTCTCAGGATCGAGCAGCAGGCGGCCGAGGTCCGCAAAGTCAAGAAGTTCGAGGCCGGCATGGTGGTCAACCCGGTCACCATCGCGCCCGAGGCGACGCTTGCGGACGCGCTCAAGCTGATGGCCGATTACAAGATTTCCGGCATCCCCGTGGTCGAGCGCGGCAGCGGCCGCCTGGCCGGCATCGTCACCAACCGCGACGTCCGCTTCGCGACCAAGCCCGACCAGCCGATCCGCGAGCTGATGACCAAGGACAACCTGGTCACGGTGCGGGAAGGGGTCGACATGGAGGAGGCCAAGCGGCTCCTTCACGCGCACCGCATCGAGAAGCTCCTGGTGGTCGACGGCGGCTTCCGTTGCGTGGGCCTCATCACCGTCAAGGACATCGAGAAAGCGAAGAACTACCCTAATGCGTGCAAGGACGAGAAGGGCCGGCTGCGCGTGGGGGCCGCGGTCGGCGTGGGCGATGCGGGTGTGGAGCGTGCCCAAGCGCTCTTCGACGCGGAGGTCGACGTCATCGTGGTCGACACCGCCCACGGCCATTCGGAGGGCGTGCTCAAGACCGTCGAGCGGGTGCGCAAGCTCTCCAACTACACCCAGGTGATCGGCGGCAATGTCGCGACGGGCGAGGGGGCGTCGGCGCTCATCGATGCCGGTGTCGACGCGGTCAAGGTCGGCATCGGTCCGGCCTCGATCTGCACGACGCGCGTGGTGACGGG
>DATEQI010000106.1:0-11860 GCA_035272805.1 Alphaproteobacteria bacterium
ACACCGCGAGTTGCCGCCGATCTTTGGATTTGTGTGAATGCCCTAGCGCGAAGCGGGAGAGGGAAAGTTCGTTACGCCGCCTTGTGATGGGCGAGGCTGGTGAGCGTCGCGTGCGGGCCGCAGAGCGCGCAATCGGGTGCCTTCGGCACTTTGAGCTTGTGCACCGTGGCGGAAAGACCGTCATAGATGAGGAGTTGGCCCGAGAGGCCCGTGCCGAGGCCGAGCAGCTCCTTGAGCGTCTCGACCGCCTGAAGCGAGCCCACCACACCGGCGACGGCGCCGAAAATGCCGGCCTCCTCGCAACGCGGGATGAGATCGGCCGGCGGCGGGGCGGGGAAGAGGCAGCGGTAGCAGGGGTTCTCGCCCGGGAGATAGGCCTTGAAGGTGGAAAGCTGGCCGTCGAAGCTGAGGAGGGCCGCCGCGACGAGCGGGATGCGCGCGAAATAGCAAGCGTCGTTCACGAGGTAGCGCGTCGCGAAATTGTCGCTGCCGTCGACCACGAGGTCGTATCCGGCGATGAGCGCCATCACGTTCTCCGCCTTGAGCCTCGTCTTTTTGGCGATGACGCGGATCTCGGGATTGAGGGCCGCGAGCGTTCGCGCGGCACTCTCGACCTTGGCACTGCCGACCCGGTCGCTCGCATGCACGATCTGGCGCTGGAGATTGCTGAGCTCGACCTCGTCATCGTCGACGACGCCGAGCGTGCCCACGCCGGCGGCCGCAAGATAGAGGAGCACGGGCGACCCGAGCCCGCCCGCGCCCACGACGAGGACCTTCGAGCGCAGCAGCTTCTCCTGCCCCGCCTCGCCCACCTCGGGAAGAATGATGTGGCGCGCGTAGCGCTCGAGCTCTGCGTCCGAGATCGTCATGGTGCGCCTAAAGCCCCGATGGCGCGGTTCGTCATTGCGAGGAGGCGAAGCCGACGAAGCAATCCAGGGCTCCTTGCCGCAAGCTGGATTGCTTCGCCTTCGGCTCGCAATGACGTTGACGCCGCTTCGGAAGCAAATGTTGGAACCGGAACACTAGAGCCCCTCGAAGAGGGCCGTGGAGAGATAGCGCTCGGCGAAAGAGGGGATGATCACCACGATGCGCTTTCCCGCCATCTCCGCGCGCTGACCGAGCTCGAGGGCGGCGGCAAGGGCGGCACCCGAGGAGATGCCGACCGGCAAGCCATCGCGCCGGGCTGCCTTGCGCGCCGTCTGGAAAGCGGTGTCGTTGCTGATGCGGATGATCTCGTCGATCAACGAGACATCGAGAATCTCGGGAATGAAGCCGGCGCCGATGCCTTGGATCTTGTGGGGGCCGGGAAGG
This sequence comes from Alphaproteobacteria bacterium, assembly GCA_035272805.1. GTDB lineage: Bacteria > Pseudomonadota > Alphaproteobacteria > JACZXZ01 > JACZXZ01 > DASPPM01. The sequence continues at coordinate 1,312 of DATEQI010000106.1, forward strand.
CCGCCCGAAAGCACGGGACTGTCCTCCGGCTCGACCGCCACGATGCGCAAATGGGGCAGGCGCCCCTTGAGCACCTGCGCCACGCCGGTGAGCGTGCCGCCGGTGCCGACCGCGGACACGAAAACATCGAGGGCACCTCCCGTATCGCGCCAAATCTCCTCGGCCGTGGTGCGGCGGTGGATCTCGGGATTTGCCGGGTTGTTGAACTGCTGCAGCATGAGGGCGTCGCCGATTTCCGCGACGAGCTCCTCGGCGCGCCGGATGGCGCCCTGCATGCCGCTCGCGGCCGCCGTGAGCTCGAGCTCGGCGCCCAAGAGCAACAGCATCTTGCGCCGCTCGAGCGACATGCTTTCCGGCATGGTGAGGATGAGGCGGCGGCCCTTGGCGGCGCAGACGAAAGCAAGGGCGATGCCGGTGTTGCCGGAGGTGGGCTCGACGATCACGGTCCTGGGGCCGAGCCTGCCTTGGCACTCGGCGGCCTCGATCATGGCAAGCCCGATGCGGTCCTTCACCGAGCCCAGCGGGTTGAAGAACTCGAGCTTGGCGAGAATCTCGGCGCGGCAACCGGCGTCTTCCGCGAGACCGCGTACGCGTACGAGAGGTGTCGCGCCAATGGTGTCGAGAATGCTGTCGTGGATACGGCCGCGCATTGCGGGCTCGGCCGTACGTCCTGCTTGTTCGCTCGCGTTCGCGCCAGGAAGGGCGGATGTCATATCACATAATCCAGCTTGTGGAACGCTTCGCTCTCGAGGTTCGCCTGGCGCGCGCGCAGGCAAAGCTCCTCGATGGTAACGAGATCGAGCCGCTCCATAACCTCGTGCTGCAGGTCCTGCCAGAGCGGGCGTACCACTTTGTGGCCGAGCTCCGAGCCCGCTGGATCGGCGATCGGGTCCTCGGCACTCTCCATGGCGCGCACGATGCGTACGATCTCGCCGACGGTGATCTTGCGGCGCTCGCGTGCGAGGCGGTAGCCCCCGCGCGGACCGCGCACGCCCGCGAGAATGCCGGCGCGCACGAGCTGCTGGAGCACCTGCTCAAGGTAGCGCCGCGGGATGCCCTGGCGGCGCGTGATCTCGCGCGATTGCACCGGCTCGCTGCCGGCGTTGTATGCGATGTCGAGCACCGCCTCGATCGCGAACATGAGCTTCTTCGAGAGGCGCAGCATGGCTAGTGTCCTGGTTCTGAAATTCACGACATCAGGAAAAACACTTGTCATTGCGAGGCGCCCGAAGGGCAACGAAGCAATCCAGAAAGGGTCTCGCACCAGGCGCCCTGGATTGCTTCGCTGCGCTCGCAATGACGGTTATCTCCGGGTGAGACGAACTTCCGAATCGCGACACTAGCCGTCTCCCGCAAGCTCGGGGCGCGCGCAGGAGCCGGCAACGGCCTCCGAGCCCGTCGAGCCGAAGCCGCCGTCGCCGCGCGCGCTCTCCGGTAGGGCCGCCACTTCGGCCAGGCGGGCCTGTGCCGTGGGTGCGATCACGAGCTGGGCGATGCGCATGCCGCGCGTGATCGTGACGCGGCGCTTGCCCAGATTGACGAGGATGATGCCGACCTCGCCGCGGTAGTCCGCGTCGATGGTGCCGGGCGCATTGAGGATGGTGACGCCCTCCTTCAGCGCCAAGCCCGAGCGCGGCCGCACCTGCGCCTCGTATCCGGACGGCAGCGCCAAGGCGAAGCCGGTGGGGATCAAGGCGCGTCCGCCCGGCTCGAGCTCGATCGGGGTCTCCACCGCTGCCGCGAGGTCGAGCCCCGCGCTGCCGGAGGTGGCATAGCGCGGCAGCGGCAGGCCGGCGCCGTGAGGGAGCCGCAGAACCGCAACCTCGAGCCTCGGCATCAGCCCGGCTCCGCAAAGAAGCGGGCGATCCGCTCGGCCAGGCGCTCGGCGACCTCTGCCTTGCTGAGCGTCGGCCAGTCCTCGACCCCTTCTGCCGAGACCAGGTGGATCGTGTTCTTCTCGCCCCCGAAGGTGCCGCTTGGGGGCGAGACGTCATTGGCAAGGACCCAGTCGCAGCCCTTCTTCTCGCGTTTCTCCCGGGCATGGGCGACGACGTTCTCGGTCTCCGCGGCGAAGCCTACGACGAGGCGCGGGCGGCGATTGCCGGCGCGGCTGAGGGTGGCGAGGATATCCGGGTTCTCGACCAGCTTTAGGCTCGGCGATCTGCCGTTCTTCTTCATCTTCTGCGCGGCCGCATCGGCCGGGCGCCAGTCGCTCACGGCCGCGGCGCAGACGACCGCGTCGGCGGGCAAGGCGGCGAGCGAGGCGGCGAGCATGTCGCGCGCCGATTCGATGCGTACCACCGTGACCCCCGCCGGATCGGGCTCATGGCTCGGGCCGGTCACGAGCGTGGTGGCAGCCCCCAGCCGCGCCAGCGCCGCGGCGATCGCGTGGCCCTGCTTGCCCGAGGAGCGGTTGGCGAGATAGCGCACCGGATCGAGCGCCTCATGCGTCGGCCCGCTCGTCACCAGCGCCTTGCGGCCGCTCAAGGGAGAGCGGTCGCGAAACTGGGCCTCGATCGCGGCGAGGATCTCCATGGGCTCGGCCATGCGGCCCGGACCATACTCGCCGCACGCCATATCGCCCTCGCCCGGACCCACGCACAAGACGCCGCGCGCGAGAAGCGATGCGAGGTTCGCTTGCGTGGCCGGATGGAGCCACATGCGCACGTTCATCGCCGGCGCCAGCAAGACTGGCTTGTCGGTTGCGAGCAGTGCGGTCGAGGCGAGATCGTCGGCAAGCCCGGCGGTCATCTTGGCCATGAGATCGGCGCTCGCCGGCGCCACCACCAATAGCTCGGCCGCGCGCGAGAGCTCGATGTGGCCCATCTCGCTCTCATCGGTAAGCGAGAAGAGATCCTGATAGACCTTGTCCTCGCTCAAGGCGGCGAGCGAGAGCGGTGTGACGAACTGGGCCCCGCTCCTGGTCAGGATCGTGCGCACCTGAGCGCCGCGCTCGCGCAGGCGGCGGATCAGCTCCAGGCTCTTATAGGCGGCGATCCCGCCGGAGACGATCAGCAAAATCCGCTTGCCGGTCAGCACTGTAAAAGTTCCCTCAATTTACGCGTGGTTGCTGTGAATAGCCTACAGGCCTGCTCTCTGAGAAGCAACCGCGTTGTGCACGGAAAATCATGCCTTGGCGGCTAGTGTCGCGATTCGGATTCGTCTCACCCGAAGATAAGCGTCATTGCGAGCGCAGCGAAGCAATCCAGTGCAACGCTCCCTGGATTGCTTCGGCGCCCTTCGGACGCCTCGCAATGACACGTTTTTTCCCGATGTCGCGAATTTCAAAATCAGGACACGATCAGAGCCCGACGAGCGCCAGCAGGATCAAGAAGAGAAGGGCGACGGCGAGCCAAAGCGGCCAGAGCAGCGCCCGGCTTCCCCTACCCCTCGCGGCGAGTGCGGCGAGCGTGTCGGGATGCAATCTCAAGCCGCCGTTGGCGAGCTCGCTCACGAGCGACTGCGTCTGTCGCGCCAACTCGGGCAGAGCGTGCACGGCCTCGGCAACAGTCCGCGCCATCTCGCCGAGCACGGCCTCGGGAGTGCGGTTCTCCCGCACCCAAGCCTCGACGAGGGGGCGCGCGAGTGCCCACATGTTGACCTCCGGGCTGAGCTTTCGCCCCACCCCTTCCGCCAGCAGCATGGACTTCTGCAGGAGGAGGAGCTGGGGCTGCGTCTCCATCTCGAAGGTCTCGGTCACGGCGAAGAGCTGGCCCAAGAGACGCGCCAGCGAGATCTCGTGGAGCGGCTTGTTGAGGATCGGCTCGCCGATCGCGCGGCAGGCCTGCATGAACGCATCGCGCGATTTTCGCGCCGGCACGTAGCCGGCGCGGAAATGCACTTCCGCGACACGCAGATAGTCGCCCGCGAGGAAGCCGATCAGCATCTCCGCGAGATAGTCCCGCGTCTTGCGGTCGATGCGTCCCATGATGCCGAAGTCGACCATGACGAGACGGCCGTCCGCGTCGACCGAGAGGTTCCCCGGATGCATGTCCGCATGGAAGAAGCCGTTGCGGAAGACCTGGTTGAAGAAGCTCTCCGCTGCGTGGGCGATGACGGCGAGCGGCTCGTGCCCTGCCGCGATCAGCGCTTCCCGCTCGTCCACCGGAATACCGACGATGCGCTCGAGCGTCATGACGCGTCTGGCGGTGCGCTGCCAGTCGACCTTGGGGATACGCACGCGCGGGTCGTCGGCGAGCGATTCCGCAAACTCGCAGGCGGCGGCGGCCTCGAGCCTCAAGTCCATCTCGACCGACACCATCTCGCGAAAGAACGCGACCACCTCCCGCAGCTTGAGCCGGCGGAGCGCCGGCCGCCTTTCCTCCGCAAGTGCCGCGAGCCACTCGAAAAGCTCGAGATCGCGCGCGAAGGCTTCCTCGATGCCGGGCCGCAGCACTTTGACCGCGACGGGCGCCCCCTCGCTGGTGACGGCGTAGTGCACCTGGGCGATCGAGGCGGCGGCCACCGGCTCGTCCTCGAAGCTCGCGAAGAGCTCCAGAAGCGGCTTGCCGAGCTCGGCCTCGATCGTGGCGCGCGCTTCCTCGGGCGCAAACGGCGGGAGCCGGTCCTGGAGTGCGGAGAGATCCTCTGCCATGCGCTCGCCCAGGACGTCCGAGCGCACGGAGAGCGCTTGGCCGAGCTTGATGAAGCTGGGGCCGAGCTCCTGCAGCGCAAGGGCGAGGCGCTCGCCCGGTCGGCCCGCCTCTTTCCTCCGTCGCGCGAGGACGCGCGCGACGAGAACGATGGGCGGCGCGAGCCCTGCCTCCTCGAGCGGGAAGAGTGCTGCGTGGCGCGCAAGGGTGCGCGCGATCACAAGGAGACGGGCCACGTGGCGGAGTGTGGCAATCATCGCCGCGCGGGCTTAGGGGGTGGCTCGAAATGAATCGTTTATTTTCAATGCGCCGTTCCTCACCCCCGCGAAAGCGGGGGTCCATCTTTGGGACCCGATACCGGACCAAAAATGGATTCCCGCTTGCGCGGGAATGACGAGGGATGGCGGGTAATGCATTGAAAATAACGCAGTCATTTTCGGGTCACTTAGAGCCGCCAGGCGGAGTGGAGGGCCGCGATGCCGCCCGAGAAATTGCGAAAGCGCACGAGGCCAAGCCCGGCGCTCGCGATGCGCCTGGCGAGCTCCTTCTGCGGCGGGAAGCGGCGGATGCTCTCGACAAGATACTGGTAGGCCTCGCGGCTTCCCGTGACCCGCTCGCCGAGCCAGGGGACGAGCGCGAAGGAGTAGCGCTCGTAAAGCTCGGCCAAGAGCGGGACGGTGACGCGGCTGAATTCGAGGCAGAAGAAGCGCCCGCCGGGCTTGAGCACGCGCCGCACCTCCTTGAGCGCCGCGTCGATGTCGGTCACGTTGCGCAGCCCGAACGCGATCGTGTAGGCATCGATGCTGCGATCGGCGACGGGAAGCGCCTCGGCGTCGCCGACGAGCCAGTCGATGCCGGCGAGCTTGCCGCGGTCGAGCGCCCGGTCGCGGCCCCGGCGCACCATCGCCTCATTGACGTCGCAGACCGCGACGCGCGCCTCTCCCCGCGTGCGCTCCAACAGGCGAAGGGCGATGTCGCCCGTGCCGCCGGCCACGTCGAGGAGGAGCTCGCCCGCGCGCGGTGCCACAAGCTCGACCATGGCGTCCTTCCACAGCCGATGGATGCCGCCGCTCATCAGGTCGTTCATCAGGTCGTAGCGCAAGGCGACCCGGTCGAACACTTCGCGCACGAGCCGCCCCTTGGCGCCATGGGGCACCCGGCGGAAGCCGAAATCGGCTTCCTCGGCCCTATCTTCGCGCTCGTCCTCGTGGCCTCTTTGCGACATGCAGCGGACCATAGCGCAGCCTCCCCCTATAGGCTAGCTTGGCCAAGGAGATTGGTCGTATGCCCGAGTTGCCCGAAGTCGAGACGGTCTGCCGCGGCCTGGCCGCCAAGCTCGTGGGCCGGCGCCTCGCGCGCGTCATCGCACGGCGCCGCGACCTGCGCGCCCCGCTGCCCGAGCGCTTCGCCGAAAAGCTCGAGGGGCGCAAGGTCGAGGGCATCGATCGGCGCGCCAAATACATCCTCATCCGCCTCGAGGGCGGGGTCGTGCTGCTCGCCCACCTCGGCATGTCGGGACGCATGGTGATCGCCGATCACGCCCCGCCGGGCCCCCACGACCACGTCATCTTCATGACCGACGACGGCACCGAGGTGCGTTTCTGCGATCACCGCCGTTTCGGCCTCATGACGCTCACCTCGGAGGAGGCTTGGCGGGAGCATCCCTTGCTCAAGGGCCTGGGACCAGAGCCGCTTGGCAATGGCTTCAATGCCGCGACGCTCTCGGCCGCCCTTGGCGGCAAGGCCACGCCGATCAAGGCGGCCCTCCTCGACCAGCGCGTGGTCGCCGGGCTCGGCAACATATATGTATGCGAAAGCCTCTATCGCGCCGGCGTGTCGCCGCGCCGGCTCGCCGGCTCCTGCGTCGGCGCGCGTGCCGAGCGGCTCGTGGCCGCGATCCGCGCCGTGCTCGAGGAGGCGATCGCGGCCGGCGGCTCCTCCTTGCGCGACCACGTGCAGCCCTCGGGCGAGCTCGGCCACTTCCAGCATCGCTGGGCGGTCTACGGGCGCGAGGGCGAGGCCTGCCCGCGCTGCGCCGCCGCGGGCGAGGCTTGCCGCATCAAGCGCATCCAGCAATCCGGCCGCTCAAGCTTTTTCTGTTCTCGCCTGCAGCGCTGAGGTAAAAGCCGAATCCGATGCCTTCATCCTTACTCATGCCGGGTCCGAGAGGCGGTCGCGCCGCGCGCGCGCTGGGGCTTTGCTTGGCACTCCTGGCGTTAGCATTCGCAAGCATCGCCACCTACGCGGCGGACGCCTTCGTCACCGGCACCGAGGATGTGCCGCTCATGCCCGGCCTCGCCATCGTGGACGGCGCAGGGGTCGTGTTCGACACCCCTCAGGGCCGCATCGTCGAGGCCTATGCCAAGGGCACGGCCCAACGGGACGCCGTGCTCGACTTCTATGCGGCGACGCTGCCGCAGCTCGGCTGGCAGGCGCTGAGCCGCACCTCCTACCGGCGCGAGGGCGAGATCTTGCGCCTCGAGCTCTATGAGGAGGGTGGCGGGCTCACGCTCCGCTTCTACCTCTCGCCGAGCTGACGACGCGCAGCCCTGCCGCCGGCCCCACCATCCGTCTTAGGGAAGGAACAAGCGATGGCCTACGAGCACATCATCGTCGAGACCCGCGGTCCCGTTGGCCTCATCACCCTCAATCGCCCGCAGGCGCTCAACGCGCTCTGCACGCCGCTGATCCGCGAGCTGGGCACGGCACTCGACGGCTTCGAGGGCGACGACGCGATCGGCGCCGTGGTCATCACGGGTAGCGAGAAGGCCTTTGCCGCCGGCGCCGACATCAAGGAGATGCAGCCGCAGAACTTCGTCGACGTCTATCTGGGCGACTTCATCACCCGAGGTTGGGAGCGCGTCACCGGCTGCCGCAAGCCGATCATCGCCGCCGTCGCCGGCTTTGCGCTCGGTGGGGGCTGCGAGATGGCGATGATGTGCGACTTCATCCTCGCCGCCGACAACGCCCGCTTCGGCCAGCCCGAGATCAAGCTCGGCACCATCCCCGGTGCCGGCGGCACGCAGCGCCTGCCCCGCTTCGTCGGCAAGTCGAAGGCGATGGAGATGGTGCTGACCGGGCGCATGATGGACGCGGCCGAAGCCGAGCGGGCGGGCCTGGTGAGCCGGGTCGTGCCGCTCGCCGAGCTCCTGCCCGAGGCGATGAAGGTTGCCGAGACGATCGCCAAGCTCTCCCGCCCTTCGGTCTTCATGGCGAAGGAGGCGATCAACCGCGCCTTCGAGACCACGCTCGCCGAGGGCATCCGCTACGAGCGCCGGCTCTTCCACTCGACTTTTGCGCTTGCCGACCAGAAGGAGGGCATGCAGGCCTTCATCGACAAGCGCCCGCCCAACTTCAAGAACCAATAGCTTCTTCAAGAACCGATAGCTTCAAGCACCCCGAGCGGGCCGGCGAAGGCGCTTCGGCTGCGAGCGTGGCGGCGCTTGACGGAGCCCGGCTCCGCCGCTATAACCCGCCGCTCGTGGGCGCGGTGCCTTCTACCCGAGCCCGGCTGATTTCCCGAGCGCGCGAGAGTAGGCACACCAGGTGAGACATGGCGCATCATAAGTCGGCAAAGAAGCGCATTCGGCGGAACGAAGGGCGGCACGAAGTCAATCGCGCGCGCCTGAGCCGGCTGCGCAGCTTCACCCGCAAGACCGAGGCCGCTATCGCAGGCGGCGACAAGAGCGCCGCGGAGACGGCCTTCCGCGCGATGCAGCCGGTGCTGCACAGCGCCATCACCAAGGGCGCCATTCACCGCAACACGGTGGCGCGCAGGCTCTCGCGTCTCTCCGTGCGCATCAAGGCCCTATAGCGGCGATCTGACGTAGCGCTTGAAACCGCACCCGCGATGTCGCGGTGCTGCCATCGCTTTTTCGCCGAACCGTCGCGCAAGCGACTCCCAATTGTTATCAAATCATCAAAAATTCCCTCCGTTCCCTTTTCGTCTTGTTGCGCGCCGGGTCGGCCGCGAGTAGATTCGCTTCGCGCGCGGTGATCGACCGTCGCCGCACAGGTGATCGCAATCGCAGTCAAATTTTCCGCATGCAGGAGCAGCTCGCGAGCAGCCGGGTAGGGATCTCTCGCCTGATTTGAGAGCTCGCTGCGGAAAAATTCGGGGTGGCAACAAGAAACCGCCGATCTGAGAACAAGAAAGGCCGTCGAAGCTTATGGGTCGAGCGAGATTCTTCGGCCGCTACGGGGAGGCCGTCGGAGTTGAATTCATGCATCTCTTCGAGCGCCGGAGCGGCGAGGCGTTTGTGCTTGCGATTTGCCTCAGCCGGTGACGACGGGACGCGATCGGGCAAGCGCGCAAGGGGTCGGGCACGAAGCCGGTTGGGGGCCGGCGTGGCTTCGGGGTAGGATCGGGCCATGGCGGAAAGCGCTTATCCTTATAAGGTCGATGCGCAATGGGCGCGGGTTCGCGGCCGGCTGCGCGCCGAATTCGGCGAGGCGGCCTATAAGAGCTGGCTCAAGCCGCTCACTTTCAAGTCGTTCGAGGGAGGCCTCGTCAGGCTGAGCGCGCCGACGCGTTTCATGCGCGACTGGGTCGCGACCCATTATGCCGATCGCATCCGCACCTTCTGGCAGGGCGAGAACGCCGCGGTGCGCGCGATCGACTTCCTGGTCGAGACCGTGCGCGAGACGGCAACGCGCGCGAAGGGGAGAGCGGATGCCGAGCCGGTCCCCGAGGCCGCCGAGCCCGAGCACGACGCGCGCGTGAGCCGCTCGGCCCCGCTCGATCCGCGCTTCACCTTCGAGAACTTCGTGGTGGGCAAGCCGAACGAGCTTGCCCATGCCGCGGCGCGCCGGGTCGCCGAGTCCAACACGGTGCCGTTCAACCCGCTTTTCCTCTATAGCGGCGTCGGCCTCGGCAAGACCCACCTCATGCACGCCATCGCCTGGCACATCCGCAAGCGCGACCCCAATCGGCCGGTCATCTATCTCTCGGCCGAGAAGTTCATGTACCAGTTCATCCGCGCGCTCCGCTACAAGGACACCGTCGCCTTCAAGGACCAGTTCCGCTCGGTGGACGTGCTGATGATCGACGATGTGCAGTTCATCAGCGGCAAGGACTCGACCCAGGAGGAGTTCTTCCACACCTTCAACGCGCTCGTCGACCAGAACCGCCAGATCATCATCTCGGCCGACAAATCGCCTTCCGATCTCGAGGGCCTGGAGGAGCGCCTGCGCTCGCGCCTCGGCTGGGGCCTCGTCGCCGACATCCATCCCACGAGCTACGAGCTGCGCCTCGGCATCCTGCAATCCAAGGCCGAGTCGATGGGGGCGCAGATCCCCGGCAAGGTGATGGAGTTCCTCGCCCACAAGATCACCTCGAACGTGCGCGAGCTCGAGGGCGCCTTGAACCGCATCGTGGCGCATTTGACCCTCGTGGGCCGGCCGATCACGCTCGAGACCACGCAGGAGGTGCTGCACGACCTCCTGCGCGCCAACGACCGCCGGGTCACCATCGAGGAGATCCAGAAGCGCGTCGCCGAGCATTTCAACATCCGCGTCTCCGACATGCACTCGGCGCGGCGCGCCCGCGCCGTGGCGCGGCCGCGCCAAGTCGCCATGTATCTCGCCAAGCAGCTCACCGCGCGCTCGCTGCCTGAGATCGGACGCAAATTCGGCGGACGCGACCACACGACCGTGATGCACGCGGTACGCAAGGTGGACGAGCTGCGCACCACCGACGCGAGCTTCTCCGACGACGTGGAGCTCTTGCGCCGCATGCTCGAGGCTTAACCGATAGAATAATCATAATGGGTTAGAAGACGGCCCTCCGCCCGCGCCAAAATTGCTTCTGAGCCGAAAACTTATGGTATAGTGCTTCCCCGCTCATGGGCGCCGCTCGGGCGCCGCCGGGCGGGGCCTGCGGCGATGCGGCCGCCGCTTCTTGGAAGAGCGTTCCTTGGCTCAATTGCTCGGCTCCGATCCGTCATGAAACTCACCAT
>DATEQI010000107.1:0-15302 GCA_035272805.1 Alphaproteobacteria bacterium
GAGGTGACCAAGCGCTGGGCGAGAGAGGGCATCTAGAGCAAATCCCGAAAGCATGGAATCACCCCCTCACCCCTTGACGCCGCCGAACATGCCACTGGCATGTTCGGGCCAAGCGTCCAGTGGACGCTTGGCAGGCGTCAAGCGGCTAAGCTCGGCTTTGCCTCGCTAAGCCTACGCAACCCTCTCCCCCGCGTCGGGGGAGAGGGTAGGGTGAGGGGGATGCTTCCATCACATCGGGAATGGCTCTAAATACCGCGCCGGGTCTTCAATATCCCGCCTGATCGTCCACCGCGTGACCGCGCTTGGGTACGAGCACGCTGCGCTCGAAGGTCATGAACACGGTGCCGTCGGCCTTCTTTCCCGTGGTCCTCACCGTGACGATGCCCTGCGTCGGCCGCTTCGCCGACTCGCGCTTCGACAGCACCTCGGACTCGGCATAGATCGTGTCGCCGACGAAAACCGCTGCGGTGAGGCGGATATCGCTCCAGCCCAGATTGCCGATCGCCTTCTGGCTCACGTCGCTGACGCTCATGCCCACCACCACGGCGAGCGTGAAGCAGCTGTTGACGAGCGGCCGGCCGAATTCGCTCTTGGCGGCGTAGGCCTCGTCGAAGTGCAGCGGATGCTGGTTCATGGTCAGAAGCGTGAACCAGGTGTTGTCGGCTTCGCCGATGGTGCGTCCGGGCCGGTGCTCGTAAACATCGCCCACCGCGAAGTCCTCGTAGTGGCGTCCGTAGCTCTCGCGATAGCGCCGCGGCCCGACTTCCTTGGCAATCGCAACCATGCGGGTGTCCTCCCGTTGCCGCGAAGTTGTGCGGATCGTCAACGCTTAGCCTTTGCTCGGGAGTGCGTCAACGCGGAGGGCGATTGACAGCGCCGGCCGCGCTGGCGCAGGTTTCGCCCAGCCCGTCCCCGCGCTAAGAGGAGGCGCCCCGAATGGCCGCAACCGATGCGCCCGCCCAAGAAGAAGAGGAGGCGATCCTCGCCAGCATCGAGCGCTTCCTCGAGCGCGACGTGAAGCCCTATGTGCACAAGCTCGAGCATGACGATGTCTATCCCGCGGAGATCGTCGAGCGCATGCGCCAGCTCGGCCTCTTCGGCGCCACCATTGCCGCGGACTATGGCGGGCTCGGGCTCAAGACGACGGTCTACGCAGGCATCGTCGAGCGCATCTCGCGGGTATGGATGTCCTTGACCGGCATCTTCAATTCGCACCTCATCATGTCCGCCGCCGTGGAGCGCTTCGGCACGGAGGCGCAGAAGCGGGCGTTCCTCCCGCGCTTCGCCTCGGGCGAGCTGCGCGGAGGTGTTGCGCTCACGGAGCCCGACTGCGGCACCGATCTGCAGGCGATCCGCACGCTCGCCAGGCGCGCGGGCGACCACTATGTGGTGAACGGCACCAAGACCTGGATATCGAACGGCATCCATGGCCACTGCTTCGCTCTTCTGGTGAAGACCGACCCCGCGGCCGAGCCGCGCCACAAGGGGATGAGCCTTTTCCTTGCCGAGAAGGGCGAAGGCTTCACGGCCGGCCGCAAGCTCGAGAAGCTCGGCTACAAGGGCATCGATACCGCCGAGCTCGTCTTCCAGGACTACCGCATCCCTGCCGACCGCCTCATCGGCGGTATCGAGGGGCTCGGTCTCAAGCATGCGCTCGGCGGGCTCGAGCTCGGCCGCATCAACGTGGCGGCGCGCGGTGTGGGCTTGGCGCAAGCGGCCCTCGATCAGGCCGTCGCCTACAGCCAGGTGCGCAAGACCTTCGGCAAGCCGATCTGCCAGCATCAGGCCATCCAGCTCAAGCTCGCGGACATGGCGACAGAGGTGCAGGCGGCACGCCTCTTGACCTATGACGCCGCGCGCGCCTATGACCGCGGCCAGCGCTGCGACATGGAGGCCGGCATGGCCAAGCTCTTCGCCTCTGAGGCCGCGGTCAACGTCTCGCTCGAGGCGATGCGCATTCACGGCGCCTACGGCTACTCCAAGGAGTTCATCGTCGAGCGCCTCTACCGCGACGCCCCGCTCCTCGTCATCGGCGAGGGCACCAACGAGCTGCAGCGCCTCATCATCGCGCGCCAGCTCGTCGAGCGGAATCCGGTCTAAGGAACGGGCCATGCTTCCTCTAGCTGGCCTGCGCATCATCGCCGTCGAGCAATACGGCGCCGGACCCTACGGCACGATGCAGCTCGCCGATCTCGGTGCCGAGGTCATCAAGATCGAGAACCCCGAGGACGGCGGCGATGTGTCGCGCCGCGTCGGGCCCTACTTCCTCGGTCCGGACGACAGCGATTTCTTCCAGAGCTTCAACCGCAACAAGCGCAGCCTGACGCTCAACCTCAAGAAGCCCGGCGCCTCTGAGGTGCTCCATGCGCTCGCGCAGCGAGCCGACGGCGTCCTCGACAATCTGCGCGGCGACCTGCCGGAGCGGCTCGGCGTCACTTACGCGGCGCTCAAGGCGGCCAATCCGCGCATCGTCTGCGCGCACCTTTCCGCCTACGGCCGCAGCGGCTCGCGCGCCGCCTGGCCGGGCTACGACTATCTGATGCAGGCGGAGGCGGGCTATCTCTCCCTCACCGGCGAGCCGGAGGGTCCACCCGTGCGCATGGGGCTCTCCATCGTCGATCTGATGAGCGGACTCTTTGCCGCCTTCGGGCTCGTCGCGGGCATCATGGCGGCGCGCGAGACGGGGGAGGGGCGCGACATCGACGTGAGCCTTTTCGACACGGCACTCCAGAACCTGAGCTATCTCGCCACCTGGTACCTGAACCGAGGCCACGCGCAGGGACGCGAGCCGCGCTCGGCGCACCCTTCCCTCGTGCCGAGCCAGCTCTATCGCACCAAGGACGGCTACATCTTCCTCATGTGCAACAAGGCGAAATTCTGGCCGCTCCTCTGCGACGCCGTCGGCCGGCCGGAATGGGCGACCGATCCCGACTTCCGCAGCTTCGCGGACCGCCTCGCCCATCGCGCGCGCTTGACCGAGCTCCTCGACGAGGTTCTCGGCGAGCGGACGACCGCGGAATGGCTCGAGCGCCTCGGCGGCCGCGTGCCGGCGGCGCCGGTCAACGACATCGCCTCCGCCCTCGACGGCCCCTTCGCGCGCGAGCAGGCGCGCATCTGGCAGGTGCCGCATCCGCTGCGCAACGACTTCCGCATGGTAGCCGCCCCCTTCGCCTCGGCGGGCGAGGAGCTGCCGAAGCGGCCGGCGCCGGCGCTCGGGGAGCACACCGACGAGATTCTAGGCACCTGCGGCTACGACGCCGCGCGCATCGCCCGGCTGCGCGCCGAAGGCATCATCTGACGTCATGGCGCAATCCCCGCCCGCCAATCCTCTCGGCCAGCCGATCGGCTTTGCGCTACCGGGCTGGAGGGCGCGGCCGCGGCCGCCGCGGACGCCGATCTTAGGGCGCTATTGCCGCATCGAGGCGCTCGACCCCGAGCGCCATGCGGCGCAACTCCATCGCGCCAATGCGAACGACCGCGAGGGGCGCAACTGGACCTACCTGGCCTATGGTCCCTTCGCGGAGCTCGAGAGCTACGAAAACTGGATGCGCCAGACCTGCCTTGGCGACGATCCGCTCTTTCACGCCATCATCGACGGCAAAAGCGGCGAGGCGGTGGGGGTCGCGAGCTATCTTCGCATCGATCCCGCGAACGGCGTCATCGAGGTCGGCCACATCAACTACTCGCCGCTCCTGCAGCGCACGCCCGCCGCGACCGAGGCGATGTTCCTCATGATGAGCCGCGTCTTCGACGAGCTCGGCTACCGCCGCTACGAGTGGAAATGCGATGCCTTGAACGCGCCTTCGCGCGCTGCCGCCGAGCGCTACGGCTTCCGCTTCGAGGGCATCTTCCGCCAAGCGACCATCTACAAGGGCCGCAACCGCGACACCGCCTGGTACGCCATCATCGACAAGGATTGGCCGGCGCTCAAGGCGGCCTACGAGCGCTGGCTGGCGCCGGAGAATTTCGCTGCCGACGGCCGCCAGCGCGCGCGGCTCGCAGCACTGGTCGAAGGGACGGGCTGAAACCCTTATCGCCGGCGACCGCGACGAGATCGCGGCCTTGCGCACCCGGTACGGCGATCCCGGCCCGCGCTACTCGGCCGCCGTGCCGAAGCTCGGCGCGTTTTCCCGGTCGTCGACGAGCGCTTCCGGGCCCTCGGTCGGCAGCAGCGTCAGGTAATTCAACCCGGCATCGATGTCGCGCTCCCACATCTCGCGCGGCAGCTCGTACAACAGCTCGACGCCATAGCCGTTGGGGTCGCTGATGTAGACGCTGTGAGTGACGCCGTGATTGATCCGCAGATGGAATTTGATGCCGCGGCTCTGCAGGAACGCCAATCTTTTCAGCCAGGTCTCGCGGTCGGGCATCGCGATCGCGATATGGTTGATCGCCTGCGGTGCGCCGAACAGCTCCCAGTTCTCCGGCGGCGGCGGCAAGTTCGGGTTCTCGACGATCGCTACGTCGTGATGGGTCATCTTCCCGCCGTGATCGCCGCTGTAGAAGCGCATCCGGGGAATCGGTCCCATATCGGGCGGCTGCCGCAAGGCGCCGACCTGCTTCAAGCCGACGATCTCGGTCCAGAATCGGTGCGATTCCTCGATGTTCCGAACGTTCAGCACGATATGATTGACGCCAACCGGCGTTCCGGCATCGCTGCCATCGTTAGCGCTATCTTCTGCCATCGCGATTCTCCCCAGCATTTTAGCCGTCATTCCCCGCATGACCGGGAATTCTCTCGAATGGTGAACCAATTCTGCCTCACGGACAAGGGAGTCCGGGGATCCTGACTGCTCAAGGGCTCTTGCGGCCTAACAGCCCGGGGTCCCCGGGTCGGGCGATGGTCGCGGTGCTGGGCGATGACGGCTCAGGCGCGCGATCCAACCCGCTCGAAGCGAAGCCGCCGCGAGGGGAGCGCGTTCGGCCGCTCCCTCGCTTCGCGGCATGAGCTGCGCCCTGCGCCTCTCGCGCCAGACGAGCAGCGCCGGCAGGACGATCAAATTGGCGGCGAGCGCCATCGCAAGCGAGATGGCCAGGAGCTCGCCCATGCTCGCCATGCCGCGATGCCTCGACACGATCAGGCTTCCGAAGGAGGCCATGGTGGTGAGCGCGCTGACGAGCACGGCCAGCGGCGTGCTTGTGCCGAGCAGCCGACCGACCCCAAGGGTCTCCCGGTGGCGCATGACGAGATAGACGCCGAATGCCGAGCCCAGGCTGAACAGGAGCGGCAATGCCATGATGTTCGCCAGGTTGAGCTTCGTGTCGAGAAGAACGATCGCCGCAATCGTGAGGCAGAGCGCGAGTGCCAAGGGGAGAGCCACAAGCAGCCAATCGACGATGCTGCGCAGCGTCAGAATGAGGACGAGCGATACGCCGATAAAAGCCAGCACGCCGCTCGTCTCGAAAGCGTGCACCACGGCGTCGGCGCCGTCGAGCAACAGGACGGCGCTCCCCGTCGCGTTGGGTGCGACGCCGCGTACGCCATCGACGAAGCGCCGAAGCCGGTGCGCCCCGGCAAAACGCTCTTTCGGCGAAACCTCGACGCGCGCGCGGCCATCGGCGCTTACGTAGCGCGACTTGATCTCGGGCGGCAAATCCGCGAGGGTGATTTTCTCGGCACCCAAGGCCTCCTTGAGGCTTTGCAAGCGGCCTGGGAGGTTTGCCAAAAGGGCGTGCTCGAGGCTCTCGTAGCTCGCAGCCGAATTCTCCGTGCTCTTGGCGAAGCTCTGCAACAGCGCCGCCAAGCGCCTTGCGGGCGGCGCCAGCTCTCCTGCATGGGGCGAGGCGGCCAACTGGTCGAGTTCGGCCACCAGCTCGGCAAGGGCGGCTTGGTTCTCTTGCAAGGAGGGCGGTGCCGTCGTGACGTTGCGCTCGAAGACCGGCATGAGGAAGAGCGACATCTGGTCGATGATCTCGAGTTTCTTGTCCTGGTCCTGGGGCAGGAATGACCCGAGGGTCACGACGTCGCCCACGAGCGGCAGCGCGCTCAGCTTCGCGGCGAGCGGCTCGGCCGCCTCTCGGCTCGGCGCGAGAATGCTGATCGAATAAGGCGAGGCCCTGCTGTCCGCCATGAGGGCGTCATAGGCCAAGACCGATGGCGAGGCGGGGTCGTCCAATTTGATCGGATCGACCTCGAAGCCCACGCGCGGAATGGCGGCGAGCGAGAGCACCCCGAGTACCAGCGCGCCCGCGCCGATGGCGCGGGCATGGCGCTCGACGAAACGGCCGGCACGCCCCGCTTGCTCTCCTTGCGCTGCGCGCCGCGGCCGTGCCGCAATAGGCATCAGCGTCAGAACCGCGGGCAGCAGCGTCAAGGTCGCGAACAGGCTGATGACCATGCCGGCCCCGGAAATGATGCCGAGCTCCCCAAGGCCCCTGTATTCGGTCGGCACGAAGGAGAAATAGCCGACCGCCGCGGCGAGTGCCGCCAAGGCGATGGCCATACCGGTGCCCGATGTCGCCTCGCCGAGTGCGGCTTCGTGATCGCGTCCGCCCTCCCTTGCCTCCTGGAAGCGCATCCCGAATTGGACGCTGAAGTCCATGGCGACGCCGATGAAGAGAACGGCGAAGGCGGCCGAGAGAAGATTGAGATGACCGATGGCGAGGGCTGCGAATGCGCTCGTCCAGACGAGGCTGAGGACGAGGGTGATGATCATGGCAGCCACGAGGCGCAGCGAGCGCAGGCCGAAGAAGGCTATGAGCGAGACCAGCGCCAGCGAGATGAGGCCGGCGCGCTCGCCGCCCTCGGTCACGGCATTGATCTCGTCGGTAGCGATCGGCAGGTCTCCGGTGAGCCGCACCTCTACGCCGTGGCTCGGATCGAGACCGAGTGCCGCCGCTATCCGCGGGATCGCCGCGAGTGCCGGCGGATCATCCGCGGAGGCGGGGTCGGCTCGAGCCTGCGCGAGGATGACTTGACGGTAATCTCCCGGCTTCAAGGGGTTGGCGGACATCAAGGCACGCCAACTCAACGGCACGGCGCTCCCTTTCATCACCCCCTCGACGGTGTCGCCGATGCTCGTCCATGCCGAGCCGAGCCCGCCGGGATCTTCGCCGTGCTCAGCTATGGCCTTGGCCGCCAGTGCGAGGACTTTGAATAGCCCTCTCAAGCTCATGTCGCCGGCGAGCTCGCCGAGCAAAGGCTCCGCCGCGGCGATGCGATCCGAGGTATTCTCAAGCTCGGCAGTGCTGAGGAAGAGGAGGCCGTTGCGACGGAAAAAGGGGCTGCCCTCGGGGTAGTACACCCACTCGAACAGATCCGTGCGCTTGCGCAACGCCTCGAGGAGGGCCAGGCCGGCGTCTTCCGCCTGGTCCGCCGTCTTCCCCGTGACCAGGATCGCAACGTTGCCGTCGAGTTGCGGAAACGCCGCCTCAAACTCTCGGCTCAGCCTCAGGAACGGCAGATCCGGCGAGAGCATCTCCGCGGTGCTCGTCTGCATCTGGAGATGGTTCGCGGCGTAATATCCTCCCGCCAGTGCTACGACGAGCGACGCCAGCACGATGATCTTGGCACGCCGATTGACCCAGCCGCCCCAGCCGGCAAGCGCTCGCGCGATATCGACGCGCGGCAACTTCACGCCCGCTTGCGCTGGGCGCGCGCGAGGGACAGGCGGAGGTGGGTGCGCAGATATTCGCCGGTGTAGCTGCCGGACGCGCTCGCGATCTCCTCGGGCGTGCCGGTGGCGACGAGCCGCCCGCCCTTGTCGCCGCCCTCGGGACCCAGGTCGAGAATGTAGTCGGCGGTCTTGATCACCTCGAGGTTGTGCTCGATCACCACCACCGTGTTGCCCTGCTCGACGAGCGTGTGCAGCACGTCCAGGAGCTTCTTCACGTCGTCGAAATGGAGGCCGGTGGTGGGCTCGTCGAGGATATAGAGCGTGCGGCCGGTGGCCCGGCGGGAGAGCTCCTTGGCGAGCTTGACCCGCTGCGCCTCCCCGCCCGAGAGCGTCGTTGCCGGCTGGCCGATATGGATATAGCCGAGGCCGACCTCCTCCAGGGTCTCGAGCTTCTGGCGGATGGCGGGCACCGCCTTGAAGAACTCGACGCCGTCCTCGACCGTCATGTCGAGCACCTCGGCGATCGACTTCCCCTTGAAGGTGACCTCGAGCGTCTCGCGGTTATAGCGCTTGCCCTTGCACACGTCGCACTGGACATAGACGTCGGGAAGGAAGTGCATCTCGATCTTGATGACGCCGTCGCCCTGGCAGGCCTCGCAGCGCCCGCCCTTGACGTTGAAGGAGAAGCGCCCCGGCTTGTAGCCGCGCGCCTTGGCTTCGGGCAGGCCCGCGAACCAGTCGCGGATGGGCGCGAAGGCGCCGGTATAGGTCGCGGGATTGGAGCGCGGCGTGCGCCCGATGGGCGACTGGTCGATGTCGATCACCTTGTCGAGGAACTCGAGCCCTTGGATCGCCTCGTGGGCGCCGGGCGCCTCGCGCGAGCCGTAGAGCCGGCGCGCCACCGCCTTGTAGAGGGTGTCGACGATGAGGGTCGATTTGCCCGAGCCCGACACGCCGGTCACGCAGGTGAAGGTGCCGAGCGGGATCGCGGCCGTGATGCGCTGCAGGTTGTTGGCCGACGCTCCCTTGATGACGAGATGCTGGCCGCGCTTTCCGGGGCGGCGGCTCTTGGGCACCTCGATGCGGCTGAAGCCGGTCAAATACTGCGCGGTCAGGCTCGCGGCGCTCTGCATCACCTTCTCGGGCGGGCCTGCGACGATCACCTCGCCGCCGTGCCGCCCCGCACCCGGACCCATGTCGACGATATAGTCGGCGGCGCGGATCGCCTCCTCGTCGTGCTCGACGACGATCACGGTATTGCCGAGGTCGCGCAGCCGCGTGAGGGTGTCGAGCAAGCGCTTGTTGTCGCGCTGGTGGAGCCCGATCGAGGGCTCGTCGAGCACGTAGAGCACGCCGGTCAGGCCGGAGCCGATCTGCGAGGCAAGCCTGATGCGCTGGCTCTCCCCGCCCGAGAGCGTTCCGGCGGCGCGGCTCAAGGTGAGATACTCGAGGCCGACGTTCTGGAGAAAGCCCAGGCGCTCGTTGATCTCCTTCAAGATGCGCGCCGCGATCTCGTTGTGCTTGGCCGAGAGGTGGCGCGGCAGCTCGGCGAACCAGCCCACGGCCTGCGCGATCGAGAGATCGCAAAGCTCGCTGATGTGGAGCTTCCTGATCTTCACCGCGAGCGCCTCGGGCTTCAAGCGATTGCCCTTGCAGACGTCGCATTCCGTGGTGGTCTGGAAGCGCTCGAGCTCCTCGCGCACCCAGGCGCTGTCGGTCTCCTTCCAGCGCCGCTCGAGATTGGGCACCACCCCCTCGAAGGGCTTCGTCGTCTGGTAGGAGCGCAGGCCGTCGTCGTAGCGCATGGTGATGGGCTCGCTTCCCGAGCCCCGGAGGATGGCCTGCTTCACCTTCGCCGGCAGCTCGCGCCACGGCGCGTTCATCGGGACCTTGTAATGCCGCGCCAGGCTGTCGAGCGTCTGCTGGTAATATTGCGAGCTCGAATGGGCCCAGGGCTTGATCGCCCCCTCGCGCAGGGAAAGGCGCTCGTCGGGGGCGACGAGATCGGGGTCGAAGAACATCTTGGTGCCGAGCCCGTCGCAGGCGGGGCACGCGCCGAAGGGATTGTTGAAAGAGAACAGCCGGGGCTCGATCTCGTCGATGGTGAAGCCCGAGACCGGGCAGGCGAACTTGGCCGAGAAGGTGGTGCGCGTACCCGCATCCGCGTCCTCGGCGAAGACGAGGCCGTCGGCGAGCTCGAGCGCGGTCTCGAGGCTGTCGGCGAGGCGGTTGCCGAGGCCCTCGCGCACGATGATGCGGTCGACCACCACCTCGATGTCGTGCTTGAGTTTCTTGTTGAGCGCCGGCACCGCGTCGATGTCGTGGAGCTTGCCGTCGACCTTGACGCGGGTGAAGCCGCGCTTCTGCAGCTCCTGGAGCTCCTTGCGGTATTCGCCCTTGCGCCCGCGCACGATGGGGGCGAGGAGGAGGAGCCTAGTCCCCTCCTTCATCGCGAGCATGCGGTCGACCATCTGGCTCACCGTCTGGCTCTCGATCGGCAGCCCCGTGGCGGGCGAGTAGGGGATGCCGATGCGGGCGTAGAGCAGGCGCAGATAGTCGTAGATCTCGGTGACCGTGCCGACGGTCGAGCGCGGGTTCTTGGAGGTCGTCTTCTGCTCGATCGAGATCGCGGGCGACAGCCCCTCGATCGAATCGACGTCCGGCTTCTGCATGAGCTCGAGGAACTGGCGCGCGTAGGCCGAGAGGCTCTCGACATAGCGGCGCTGGCCCTCGGCATAGATGGTGTCGAAGGCGAGCGAGGACTTGCCCGAGCCGGAAAGCCCGGTGATCACCACCAGCGAGTCGCGCGGCAGGTCGACGTCGATGCCCTTGAGATTGTGCTCGCGGGCGCCGCGCACGCGGATGGCTTGGGCGTAAGCGTTGTCCGAGGTCATGTCGGCTCTGGGGGCCGGAGGGAAACCGAGAAGGAATATAGGCGCCCGGGCGGAAAAATCGACTCCTCTTTCGCCATGTGATAGCGCCGCCGTGGCGGGCGCCGCTCGGTGCCCCCTATTTCGTCGCGGGCGGCGCCTGCCGGGCGTGGACGAAGGCGCGCAATACGTTGTTGATGCGGGTCTGATAGCCTTTGCCCGTGGCGCGGAACCACGCCAACACGTCGCGGTCGATGCGGAGCTTCACCGCCTCCTTGCCCGGCGGCAGCCCGAGGCTGATTCCGGCTTCCCAGCCTTCTGGGAGCCGCCCCTCCTCCTCGTCGGCGAGACGCTCGACGTCCTCTTGGGACATGGCGTCGACCTTGGCCCAGTCGGTCTCGCTTTTCATCTTGCGCAGTCTCTCAGCCGAGTAACGCACGGTACGCCCTTTTTTCGCCATCTCTCGCCCTCCGCATTGAAATGATCCGCGTAACTCGCTCCCGTTGCGGCCACACCACGGCAATGAGCCGATGCTCTACCAAGCCGACGCTGACAAAACGTACCTCGCCGTCACGCGGCGACGGGTAGGTGTAGAGCGGCCGGCCATCGAAAAGACGGCGGGCGTCGCGAAAGTCGAGACCATGCTTGCCGAGATTCAATGACCGCTTTTCGGAATTCCATTCGAATTCCATCGGCTCCTGTACCCCCAAATGTACTCCCAGTCAATAAATCCCGAGGTTGCCGGCGTACTCCCGCGTCTGGAACCGGCGTGGAGACGGGGCTGAGGTCAAGTGTCGGCGGCGCCGCATGCTTCGCATCGGCGACGTTGTCCGTGCACCGTCTCGATCCCGATCGCGCGGAAAAATTTTCCCGATGCTGCTGCAGTCTCAGATTTGACGCTCGACGCTTGAAAAGAGCTACGCCGCGCGGCGGGCGGCGGGAACCACGGTGACAGGGAGAGTAGCACCACCGGGCAAGGTCGCCCTTTTGTAAGACTGTTTCCGGCTATCCCTTTGGAATGACTTTGTAATCTTGCCAGAACAGAATGCGACCCACGCTTCGTCCATTGCCTCGCGCAATTCGCCTTCGTAGCGCTGCTGGACGACGAAACTATCGTGTATTGGAAGAGCGACAATTCCGCGATCGATAAGGCAGCTGACAACGAGCAATGCCATCTCTGAATCGAATCGCATCAACGTCATTGCGGCATCCGTGCAGAACAGGTTGGCGACGGGCTTATGTCGCTGCACGACGGCATCAATGACCGCGGCGGCCTTCTCGCGGGACGCGGTGGTGGTGTATTTACGCCCCTCGATTTTCTGAGCGAGCGCGGCAAGAGCCTTGCTTTGCGTATCCGCGTTGATAAGGATGTTGAAAGCTAGCTTGCAGAGCTTGCGCCCGTCCTCGGTCTCCCAGCCGGAAATCGAATGAAGATCTCCGATTGGAATAGCCGCTTCGGCCAGAACATAACACATGCGGCAATGGTGCGACGGGTAATCGGGCTCGGCGACGGGCTCTCTATTAATTGTCAGGAACGCCCGGGCATGCTTCGGAACGCATTGCCACCAACCGCCGTACATTCGGCCATGCTTGGCGAATGATCCACGGCTAAATATCCGCCACAGCGATTTCATCTCGGGGTAGACGACCGCATCTCCGATGCGAATGATTGTCTCCTCGCGCGTCACTTCCGGTTCAACAAGGTCGAGCCCAACGCTAGAAATCGCTTCGTTTATCGCTGCGATCTCGCGGCGCATCCGGCACGTTGCGTCGGTATCACGATAGTCGATCAGCCGCCCATTAATGTCTTTGAGGCGGATAAGTTCGCTCGGTTGATAGACCGCTGGAATATCCATCGTCGAACGGAGCAGCTTTGCAGTCGCCCGAAATCGCGACTGTTTGCCGAGTGCGCCTTGCTCCGCGACCTGGCTTTCGACAAAGCCGAACTCTGCAGCCTGATCGACAGCGCGGGTGACGTTCGCACAGGTGAATGCTCGTCCGTGATATCGACGACGCGCACGATTATAGTGATTGTGATTTCGACTGTATGAAATCCAATGTGGGGTGCCTTGGGCGGGCCTAATCGCATTGAGCAGCACAGCCGAGCGGGCGTCGGCAAAGTTCCGACTGTGGGCTGAAGGTAGGCCGAGTAGCTCCACCCATTCAAGGTCGCGCGCGGTCCAATGGAACGTTAACGGACGATCGCGGTCATGAAGCTTCATGTGTCGTTACCAGACGAGCGACAGTCGTGTGCTAGGTTCCTACCCCAACACCAAGACGATCCTACCGCTGTGGCGGGCGACCGCTCTTATTGTGTGCCGGACGACTGAGCTTGTACGCTTGTCCCGGACCAGGGGTCGGCGGCAGACGGTCTCCTTTGACGACCGTCCGTTCTTGGCCAGTATGTCCGCCTCTCGGGCCAAGAATTTCGTACTCGCCGGAGCGGTCTGCCACCTCTCCCGGCCGCTTGATATTGCGCATAAAACGTCTCCAGAAAAAGAAACGTGGAAGTATGCACTGATCTGGCTCTGCTGTCAATAGATTGTGAGTGCGGGTCGTTCGACTGCTATATCTGGGGGTGCGCCGCGAACCAGCCGTATTGACATCGTGTATACAAGTGGCCATGTCTATCAAGGAAGGGCGGCTTCGCCTTCGGGGCTGCGAGGCGCCCTTGAGCCAGGAGTGAAAAAGATGGCACGAGCAGACGCAAATCGTATCCGCAACGACACCATCAATATCCGCGTGAAACCGCAGCAGCGCTACGTCATCGACCGTGCCGCACAGGCACTCGGAAAGAGCCGATCAGAATTCATCCTGGATACGGCCTGCCGAGAGGCCGAGGCAGTGCTGCTTGACCGGCGGTTCTTTGCGCTCGATGACGCCGCCTATCGGCGGTTCACCGAGGCCCTGAACCGGCCGCTTGCCGACAATCCGCGCCTGCGCAAGCTGCTGCGAACCGCGGCACCGTGGGATAAATGACCGCTTCCGAAATACCTCGCGCGCCCGAACCGCTTACCTCATCCCACGACCTGTCAGCCTTCGACTGCGGTGCACCGGAACTAAATAGCTGGCTGCGCCAACGCGCACTCAAGAACGAGGAAAGCGGTGCCTCGCGAACCTACGTGGTGTGCGTCGGCCAGCGTGTCGTCGGGTTTTATTGCCTTGCGAACGGCGCGATCACGCACGCACAGGCGAGCGGCAAAGTCCGGCGCAACATGCCCGATCCTATCCCCGTCATGGTGATCGGCCGGCTGGCGGTTGACCTGGGCTGGCATAAGAAAGGCATGGGCCGTGCGCTGTTGCGCGACGCGGTCCTGCGAACGGTTCAAGCCGCCGAGCTGGCCGGCATTCGCGCGATGCTCGTCCATGCTAAGTCGGAACAGGCCAAGGCTTTCTACGAAAGTTGGGGCCTGCACAGTTCGCCGGTTGAGCCGATGACACTTATGATCCCTATCGTGGAGGCGCGCCGCGTTCTTGGGATTTAGCTGGTCAGGGCGGTGAGTGCCGTCATGGCGCCAAGCGAGGAGCTGTGGCAAATCCTCTTTCGCCATCGCGGCCGCCTCTTCGCAAGGTTTTGATCGGCCTCGCGGCTCAAGCCTCTTCCGGGAAAGGGCGGGTTGAGAGGGCGAGGCTGTGATCGCGGTCATAGCGCGCGGCGAGCGGCTATGGCAAAATTACTGTTATAGTTGGGGGAGGGTGCCATGGCCGAGGCTCCAGTTGCCGCGCCGGCGAATGCCAACGGTTATCCTGTGGGGCTCGAGCAGAGCTTCTGCGACTGTGCCATTGCCGGAGTAGACCAAGGGGTCCTTCGGCAGCAACCATCAACGGGATTCATCGCGATGTTTCACCGTAGAACCATTTTGGCGCTGCTCGTGGCCGCGGCATCGTGCCCGGTCCTCCTCTTCCGCCCTGCGAGCGCCGAGCAGCCGGCGGCCGCAGCCGAGGTTTTCGTGAGGAGCGCTATCACGCATGCGCTCGAGGTCCTCGGGAATAAGGCGATCAGCAGGGACGAGCGCGTCAAGCGCTTGGACGAGCTGTTCCTTGAGTATTTCGACGTGCGCGGCATGAGCACCTTCGCGCTCGGCCCCTTTGCGCGCAGCGCCGTGGACGGCAGGCGCGAGGAATATGTCGACGCCTTCAAGGGCTACATGGTCCGTCATTACTTCGCGCGTCTCGAGGGGATCGGCGACAAATACTCCATCGAGAAGTCGGTAGCGGAGGGCGAGAGTACGGTCATGGTGGACACCAAGATCGGTTCCTACTCGGTCGTGTGGCGCGTGCGCAGCCGCGACGGCGAGCTCAAGATCATGGATCTCATCGTCGAGGGCACGAGCTTGCTTCTGGTCCAGCGCAGCGACTTCGGCGATCTGCTTCGCAGCAATAACGGAAGCATCCCGCAGCTGATCCAGATAATGCATACCGAGGGGCGGGTCGCCGTCTACAGCAACCCCTACCGCTGAAGCGCAGCCGGCGCCGATCGGGTACCATCCAAGCGTAATGACACTTTGTCAGCCCCGAGCTGAGCCTCCACGACGCGTTCACGATAGCCCCTGGGCAGCGTCTTGCATTTGCGGATGAAAGTAATTATATTGTAATCACATTCTGACAATTCTGTTGGCCAGCGCCCATGAAAACGCCCCTCGTGCGTATCGGCAATTCGCAAGGAATTCGCATTCCCAAGGCGATCATCGAGCAATGCGGCTTCCGCGATCGCCTCGAAATGACGGTGCGGGGCCGCACCCTTGTCGTGGCCGCGGCGCGCGGTGGCCGCGGGGGCTGGGCGGCAGCCTTCGCTCACGCCGTTGTCGCCGGTCAGGACGAAACGCTCATGCCCGACGGCACGTCTACGAGCTGGGACGAGGCCGAGTGGACGTGG
>DATEQI010000108.1:0-19564 GCA_035272805.1 Alphaproteobacteria bacterium
CGCCAGGGCAGCCTGCGCTCGCCCCAGTTCCGCGGCGGGGCGGTGATCTTCGGGCCGCTCGTGCGCAGCCACGCCTTTGATCTCCAGAAGAAGGTGCGCAAGCTCGGCCTCAAGATGGCGCTCTCCGCCAAGCTCTCCGAGGGCAAGCTCACGGTTCTCGACATGGCGAAGCTCAAGGAGCCGAAGACGCGGCTCTTGGCCGGTAAGTTCGACAAGCTCGGCTGGGGCTCGGTGCTCATCATCGACGGTCCTGAGCTCGACGAGGGCTTTGCCCGCGCCGCCCGCAACATTCCCGGCGTCGACGTGCTGCCGCAGCAGGGGGCCAACGTCTACGACATCCTGCGCCGGGATACGCTCGTGCTCACCAAGGCTGCGGTCGAGAAGCTGCAGGAGAGACTGAGATGAGGCAATACTCCGGCAAGGCCACGGTGAGCCGGGAGCGCATGTACGAGCTCGTGCGCTCGCCGCTCATCACCGAGAAGTCGACGCGCGGCTCGGAGCACAATCAGGTGACCTTCCGCGTCCCGCTCGATGCCACCAAGCCCGAGATCAAGGCGGCGATCGAGGGGCTGTTCAAGGTCAAGGTCAAGGCCGTGAACACTATCCGCGTCGCCGGCAAGCTCAAGCGCTTTCGCGGCCGGCCGGGCGTGCGCTCCGACTTCAAGAAAGCGATCGTGTCGCTCGTCGAGGGACAGACGATCGACGTGACGACCGGCATCTAGAGGACGGGGAACTCGCGCAATGGCACTCAAGACCTACAATCCGGTGACGCCGTCGCAGCGCGGCCTCGTCATAGTCGACCGCTCGGAGCTGTGGAAGGGCAAGCCCGTCAAGCGCCTGACCGAAGGCAAGATGGGCACGGGCGGGCGCAACAATCACGGCCACATCACCGTGTGGCAGAAAGGCGGCGGGCACAAGCGCCGCTACCGCGTCGTCGACTTCGCGCGGCGCGCCAAGTGGGGCATGCCGGCCACGGTCGAGCGGCTCGAGTACGACCCGAACCGCACGGCCTTCATAGCACTCATCCGCTACCAGGACGGCGAGCTCAGCTACATTCTCGCCCCGCAGCGCCTCAAGGCGGGCGACAGCGTGGTGGCGGGCGAGAAGGAAGACATCAAGCCCGGCAACGCCATGCCGCTCGCGAGCATCCCCGTCGGCACCATCGTGCACAATGTGGAGATGAAGATCGGCAAGGGCGGCCAGCTCGCCCGCGCGGCCGGAAGCTACGTGCAGCTCGTCGGCCGCGACGCCGGCTATGCGCTCTTGAAGCTCGGCTCGGGCGAGGTGCGCATGGTGCGCGCCGAGTGCATGGCCACCATCGGCGCCGTGTCGAACTCGGACCACGCCAACATAAAGATCGGCAAGGCGGGCCGCTCGCGCTGGCTCGGCCGCCGTCCCGTGGTGCGCGGCGTGGCGATGAACCCGATCGATCACCCCCACGGCGGCGGCGAGGGCCGCACCAAGGGCGGGCGCCATCCGGTCACCCCCTGGGGCATCAAGACCAAGGGCAAGCGGACGCGCAAGAACAAGGCGACGACGAAGTTCATCGTGCGCCGCCGCTACCAGAAGTAAGGGAGCTGGAGCGTGGCTCGATCAGTTTGGAAGGGGCCGTTCGTCGACGGCTATCTCTTGAAGAAGGCGGAGAAGTCGCGCGAGTCGGGGCGCAAGGAGGTCATCAAGACCTGGGCCCGGCGCTCGACCATCCTGCCGCAGTTCGTCGGCCTGACATTCGGCGTTTACAACGGCCATAAGTTCATTCCCGTGCTGGTGACCGAGAACATGGTCGGCCACAAGTTCGGCGAGTTCGCGCCGACCCGCACTTTCTACGGCCATGCCGCGGACCGCAAGGCGAAGAGGGAATAGCATGGGCAAGAAGGCAGGCGAGCGGCGCTTGGCCGAGAACGAGGCGATGGCTTTCGCGGGCAGCATCCGCACGAGCCCGCGCAAGCTCAACCTTTTGGCCGGGGCCATCCGCGGCCTCACGGCGGAGAAGGCGCTCGCCGAGCTCACCTTCTCGACCCGGCGCATCGCGGGCGAGGTCAAGAAAGTGCTCGTCGCCGCCATCGCCAATGCCGAGAACAACCACCAGCTCGACGTCGACCGCCTCTACGTCGCCGAGGCGAGCGTGGGCAAGGCCCTCGTCATGAAGCGCTTTCACGCGCGCGCCCGCGGCCGCGGCGCGCGGATCGAGAAGCCGACCAGCAACCTCCGCATCATCGTGCGCGAGCTGAGCGAATCCAAGGCCGAGGAGACCGCCTGATGGGTCACAAAGTCAATCCGACCGGGCTCAGGCTCGGCATCAACCGGACGTGGGACAGCCGCTGGTTCGCGGATCACGACTACGCCCATCTGCTGCACGAGGACCTGAAGCTGAGGAACTACCTCCACGAGCGCCTGGCGCAGGCGGGCGTCGCCCGCGTGGTGATCGAGCGGCCCGCGAAGAAGGCGCGCATCACCATCCATACCGCGCGCCCCGGCGTGGTCATCGGCAAGAAGGGCGCCGACATCGAGAAGCTGCGTCAGGACCTCGCCAAGATGACCTCGAGCGAGGTGCACCTGAACATCGTCGAGATCCGCAAGCCGGAGCTCGAGGCGCGCCTCGTCGCCGAGAACATCGCCCAGCAGCTCGAGCGTCGTGTCGCCTTCCGCCGCGCCATGAAGCGCGCCGTGCAGTCGGCCATGCGGCTCGGCGCCCAGGGCATCCGCATCCAATGCGGCGGACGCCTCGGCGGGGCCGAGATCGCGCGCGTGGAATGGTACCGCGAGGGCCGCGTGCCGCTCCATACGCTGCGCGCCGACATCGACTATGGGACCGCGACGGCGAAGACCACCTACGGCACCTGCGGCGTCAAGGTGTGGATTTTCAAGGGCGAGATTCTCGCGCACGACCCGATGGCGCAGGACAAGCGCCTCGCCGAGCAGCAGGTCGGGCGCTGAGCAGGGTGAGGACGGACGATGCTACAGCCGAAGCGAACGAAGTACAGAAAGCAGCACAAGGGCCGCGTCCACGGCGTGGCCTCCGGCGGCACCACGCTCAACTTCGGCGCCTACGGGCTCAAGGCGGTCGAGCCGGCGCGCGTGACCGCGCGCCAGATCGAGGCCGCGCGCCGCGCCATCTCGCGCCACATCAAGCGCGTGGGCCGCGTCTGGATCCGCATCTTCCCGGACATCCCGGTGAGCAAGAAGCCCGCCGAGGTGCGCATGGGCTCGGGCAAGGGTTCGCCCGAGTTCTGGTGCTGCCGCGTGCATCCGGGCCGCATCCTCTTCGAGATGGATGGCGTGCCGCGCGAGATCGCGCTCAAGGCGATGGGGCTCGCCGCGGCCAAGCTGCCGGTCAGAACCAAGTTCGTGGCGCGTCTTGGCGAGGAGCACTGAGCCATGGCGGAGGCAGAGGACCTGCGGTTGAAGACCGCGGACGAGCTCAAGGAGCAGCTGATCGGCCTGCGGAAGGAAGCCTTCAACCTGCGCTTCCAGAAGGCGAGCGGCCAGCTCGAGAACACCGCCCAAGTGCGGCGCGTGCGGCGCGACATAGCACGGATCAAGACGATCCTCGGCGAGCGGCACCGAAGCGCGAAAGAGAAGCCGGCGCCGCGGAAGAAGGCGTCTTAGGAGTAGGGCGATGCCGAGACGAGTGATGCAAGGGGTGGTGGTGAGCGACGGCGCCGACAAGACGGTCATCGTGCGCGTCGACCGCCGGGTCCAGCACCCGATGTACAAGAAGTACGTGGTGCGCTCGAAGAAGTTCATGGCGCACGACGAGGCCAATCGCTTCAAGGTGGGCGACGTCGTGCGCATCCGCGAGTGCCGGCCGCTCTCCAAGCGCAAGCGTTGGGAAGTGGTGACGGACGGGAAGCCGTCGGTTGAGCCATAGCCGCGGGCGAAGGGAAGGGCCGAGACAATGATCCAGATGCAGACGAACCTGGAGGTCGCCGACAATTCGGGCGCGCGCCGGGTCCAGTGCATCAAGGTGCTGGGCGGCTCCAAGCGAAAGTTCGCCTCGGTCGGCGACGTCATCGTCGTTTCCGTCAAGGACGCGATTCCGCGCGGCCGCGTCAAGAAGGGCGACGTGCACCGCGCGGTGATCGTGCGCACGGCGAAGGAGATCCGGCGCGCCGACGGTAGCGCCATCCGCTTCGACCGCAACGCCGCCGTGCTCATCACGCCCCAGAACGAGCCGATCGGGACGCGCATCTTCGGGCCGGTGACGCGCGAGCTGCGCGCCAAGAAGTTCACGAAGATCATCTCGCTGGCGCCGGAGGTGCTGTGATGGCGTGGAAGATGAAGAAGGGCGACGAGGTGATCGTGATCACGGGGCGCGACAAGGGAAAGCGCGGCAAGGTGCTCAAGGTTCTGCGCGAGGAGAACCGCGTGCTCGTCCAGGGCATCAACGTGATGAAGCGCCATACGCGGCCCTCGCCCAAGAGCTCCGGCGGGATCGTCGAGCAGGAGGCGTCGATCCACGTCTCGAACGTGGCGCACCTCGATCCCAAGGACAACAAGCCGACCCGGGTCGGATTCAAGATCCTCGAGGGCGAGCGCAAGGTGCGCTACGCCAAGCGCTCGGGCGAGATCATCGATAGATAGGCGAGCGCCATGGCTGCAAGACTGCGAGAGCATTACGAGAAGGTCGTCAAGCCGGAGCTGATGAAGCAGTTCCAGTACCGCAACCTCATGGAGGTCCCCAAGCTCGAGAAGATCGTCATCAACATGGGGGTCGGCGAGGCGATCGGCGACAGCAAGCGGATCAACGTGGCCGCGGACGAGCTCGCGCGCATCTCGGGCCAGCGCCCGGTGATCACGGCGTCGCGCAAGTCGATCGCGAACTTCAAGCTGCGCCAGGGCCAGAAGATCGGCTGCAAGGTGACGCTCAGGCGCGCGCGCATGTACGAGTTCCTCGATCGTCTGGTGACGATAGCACTCCCGCGCGTGCGCGACTTCCGCGGCCTCTCGGACCGCAGCTTCGACGGCCGCGGCAACTATACCTTCGGGCTCAAGGAGCAGATCGTTTTCCCCGAGATCGACTACGACAAGATCGACCAGATCCGGGGCATGGACATCACAATCGTGACGACGGCGAAGACGAACCAGGAGGCGCTGGCGCTCCTCAAGGGGTTCGACCTGCCGTTCGCAAGCTGACCCTAACGGAGATCGGAGCATGGCTAAGAAGAGTTCGATCGAGAAGAACAAGCGGCGCGAGCGGCTGGTGAAGCAATACGCGGGCCGCCGCGACAAGCTCAAGGCAATCGCGAACGACGAGCAGAAGCCGGCGGAGGAGCGCTTCGCCGCCCGCCTCAAGCTCGCCGAGCTGCCGCGCAACAGCTCGCCGGTGCGCGTGCGCAACCGCTGCGAGTTCTCGGGGCGGCCGCGCGCCTACTATCGCAAGTTCAAGCTGTCGCGTATTGCGCTCAGGGACCTGGCCGCGACGGGACAGATTCCGGGCATGGTGAAGTCGAGCTGGTAGAGGAGAACGGTTGATGTCGTATGGCGATCCCATCGGGGATATGCTGACCCGCATCCGCAACGGCCAGCGTGCGCGCAAGCCGACCGTCTCGAGTCCGCATTCGCGGCTCAGGACCAGCGTGCTCGATGTGCTGAAGCGGGAAGGCTATATACGCGGCTATGCGGAGCACGAGGAGCAGCCCGGCAGCGTGGCACTCGAGATCGAGCTCAAGTACCACGAGGGCGAACCGGTCATCCGGGAGATCCAGCGCGTCTCCAAGCCGGGCCGCCGGGTCTATTCCAAGATCAAGGATCTGCCGCGCGTGCACGGGGGGCTTGGCATCGCCATCCTCTCGACCCCGCGCGGGGTGATGTCGGATGCGGACGCGCGCGCGGCCAACGTTGGCGGCGAAGTGCTCTGCCAGGTGTTCTAGGAGCGGTCATGTCGCGCGTCGGCAAATATCCCGTGGCGGTGCCCGCAGGCGTCGATGTCCAGATCGCCGACGCTCAGCTCACGGCCAAAGGCAAGCTCGGGCACTTGAGCCTCGCCATCCCCGACGACGTCGAGGCGAAGCTCGAGGGCGGCAAGGTGTGGGTCAAGGCACGCGCGGAGGGCAAGCGCGCGCGTATGATGTGGGGCAGCTATCGCAGCCTGATCAACAATATGCTCAATGGGGTCTCGAAGGGCTTCACGGTCAACCTCGAGATCCAAGGGGTGGGCTACCGCGCCGCGGTCGTGGGCAAGAACCTGCAGCTTCAGCTCGGCTACAGCCACGACGTGATCTACCCGATCCCCGAGGGCATCGCCATCAAGTGCGAGAAGCCGACGGCGATCTCGATCAGCGGCACCGACCGCCAGCGCGTCGGCCAGGTCGCCGCGGAGATCCGCGCCAAGCGGGGCCCCGAGCCCTACAAGGGCAAGGGCATCCGCTACGAGGGCGAGCATGTCCTGCGCAAGGAAGGCAAGAAGAAGTAGAGGCGAGCCATGAAACCCTTGAGCGATCATAGCGGACGGCGCAAGCGGCGCGTTCGCATCCGGCTCGCGCGCAAGGCGGGCGGCCGGCTGCGCTTGAGCGTGCACCGCTCGAGCAAGAACATCTATGCCCAGGTGATCGACGACGCCAAGGGGGTGACGCTGGCCGCGGCCTCGAGCCTCGACAAGGACTTGAAGGAGCAGATCAAGAAGGGATCGGACGTCGAGGCGGCCAAGGCGGTGGGCAAGCTCATCGCGGCGCGGGCGATCGCCCAAGGGGTCAAGGAGGTCGTGTTCGACCGCGGCGGCTATCTCTATCACGGCCGGGTCAAGGCGCTCGCCGAGGCCGCCCGCGAGGGCGGATTGACGTTCTAGTACCGGCTTTCGCGAGTTCGCGAGTCGCCTTTAGGCGACCCGGGAGCCCGCGAAATCGGCGCAAACTTGAAGTGTCGTGCCTGCTTGCAGGCTTAGCACCCTGTGGCGCGAAGCTCTCTGAGCAGGCACTGGGAAAAGGGAAAGCGATGGCAAGGAACGTGGCCCAGCGCGAGGGGCGCGAAGAGAGCGAGCTGGTCGAGAAGCTGGTCAGCATCAACCGCGTCGCCAAGGTGGTGAAGGGCGGCCGGCGCTTCGGCTTCGCGGCACTGGTGGTGGTCGGCGACGGCAAGGGCCGCGTCGGCCACGGTGCGGGCAAGGCGCGCGAGGTGCCGGAGGCGATCCGCAAGGCGACCGAGCAGGCCAAGCGCTCGCTCGTGCGCGTGCCGCTCCGCGAGGGACGCACGCTGCATCATGACGTGATCGGCCGCTACGGGGCCGGACGCGTGGTGGTGCGCTCGGCAGCACCCGGCACCGGCATCATCGCCGGCGGTCCGATGCGCGCGATCTTCGAGTGCCTCGGCGTGCAGGACGTCGTCGCCAAGTCGGTCGGCTCGACCAACCCGCACAACATGATCAAGGCGACCTTCGTCGCACTTGCAAATATCATGGCGCCGCGGCTGGTCGCCGCCAAGCGCGGCAAGAAGGTGAGCGAAGTCATCGGCCGGCGCACGAGCGGGGCCGAAGCGGCGGCGAAGGAGTAGGCGATGGCGGACAAGAAAAAGACCGTCAAGCTGACGCAGACCGGCAGCCCGATCGGGCGCCGGGACTACCAGCGTGCCACGCTTATCGGCCTCGGCCTCAACAAGATGCATCGCACGGTCGAGCTCGAGGACACCGCGGCGGTGCGCGGGATGATCGACCGGGTGCGCCACCTCCTCCGTGTCGAGGGCGAGGGGCGACACTCCAAGCATTGAAGCAGCCCTCGCAGAGGGCGGCGCAAAGAGGCCTAAACGCAGGACAAGACCATGAAATTGAACCAGCTTTCCGACAATCCCGGCGCCCATAAGATGAGCAAGCGGGTGGGGCGCGGGATCGGCTCCGGCAAGGGCAAGACGGCGGCCCGCGGCGGCAAGGGCCAAACCGCGCGGAGCGGGGTGTCGCTGCTCGGCTTCGAGGGCGGCCAGATGCCGCTTTACCGGCGCCTGCCCAAGCGCGGCTTCTACCAGCACTTTGCCAAGCGCTACAGCATCGTCAATCTCGGCCGCCTGCAACAGGCGATCGAGGCGGGCAAGCTCGATGCCGCGAAGCCGGTCGACGCGGCGGCCCTCCAGGCGGCCGGCATCATCAAGTCCGCGCGAGACGGCGTGCGGCTTCTTGCAAAGGGCGAGCTCAAGGCCAAGATAACCCTCAAGGTCTCGGGCGCCTCCAAGACCGCGATCGCGGCGGTCGAGAAGGCCGGCGGCAAGGTCATCGTCGCGCAGCCTAAGTCGGAAGCCGAGGCAGGGAAGGCCGGGGCGTCCGCGGGGGCTTGACCCCCGGCAGCACTCCGGGAGCAAAACATGGCTTCTGCCGCTGAACAACTTGCTGCGAGCATCAACTTCGGCGCCTTTTCCAAGGCGACGGAGCTGAAGAAGCGCCTCTGGTTCACGCTCGGCGCGCTCATCGTCTACCGGCTCGGCACCTACATCCCGGTGCCGGGCATCGATCCGGCCGTGCTGGGCGACGTGTTCAACACCAACTCGCGCGGCCTGCTCGGCATGTTCGACATGTTCTCGGGCGGGGCCTTGAGCCGCATGAGCATGTTCGCGCTCAACGTGATGCCGTACATCTCCTCCTCCATCATCATGCAGCTCTTGACCTCGATCTCGCCCACGCTCGAGCAGCTCAAGAAGGAAGGCGAGCAGGGCCGCAAGAAGATCAACCAATACACCCGCTTCGGCACGGTGATCCTCGCCGCCTTTCAGGCCTACGGCCTGGCCATCGGGCTCGAGGGCATGACCGGCAGCCATGGGCCCGCGGTGCTCGCGCCCGGCCTCTACTTCCGTCTCACCACCGTGCTCTCGCTCACCGGCGGCACGCTTTTCCTCATGTGGCTCGGCGAGCAGGTGACGGCGCGGGGGGTGGGCAACGGCGTCTCGCTCATCATCTTCTCGGGCATCGTCGCCCGGCTGCCGCAGGCGATCGCCAACACGCTCGAGCTCGGCCGCACGGGGGCGATCTCGAGCTTCGTCATCGTGGCAGTCCTCGTCATGGCGGTGGCGGTGGTCGGCGCCATCGTGTTTATCGAGCGCGCGCAGCGGCGCATCATCGTGCAGTATCCCAAGCGCCAGATGGGCAGCCGCGTCTTCGGCGGCGACAGCTCGCATCTGCCCTTGAAGCTCAACGCCTCCGGCGTGATCCCGCCGATCTTCGCGAGCTCGCTCCTCCTCCTCCCGGTGACGATCGCGGGCTTCTCGGGCGCCCAAGGCCCCGAATGGCTCTCCGAGATCACCGCCTATCTCGGCCACGGCCGGCCGCTCTACATGGTCGGCTATATTGCCCTCATCGTCTTCTTCTGCTTCTTCTATTCCTCGATCGTGTTCAATCCGAACGATACGGCCGAGAATCTCAAGAAGTACGGCGGCTACGTGCCCGGCATCCGTCCCGGCAAGAACACCGCGGATTACCTGAGCTACATCCTGACCCGACTCACCGTGATCGGAGCGATCTATCTCTCGGTGGTCTGCGTCCTGCCGGAGATCCTCATCTCGCAATACTCGGTGCCGTTCTACTTCGGCGGCACCAGCCTCCTGATCGTGGTCTCGGTGACCATGGACACGGTCGCGCAGATCCAGGCGCATTTGCTCGCGCACCAGTATGAAGGGCTGATCAAGAAGTCCAAGCTGCGCGGAAGACGCGGATGAACCTGCTGCTGTTGGGCCCGCCCGGCTCAGGCAAGGGTACGCAGGCGAAAAGGCTCGAGGAGAAATACGGCCTGATCCAGCTCTCGACCGGCGAGATGTTGCGCGCGGCCGCCAAGGCGGGCAGCGAGACCGGCAAGAAGGCCGAGGCGATCATGAAGACGGGCAAGCTCGTCCCCGACGAGGTGGTGATCGCCATCATCGCGGAGCGCATCGACCAGCCCGACTGCAAGCGCGGCTTCGTGCTCGACGGCTTCCCGCGCACCACCGCGCAGGCCGAGGCGCTCGACCGCATGCTGGCCCAAAAGCACCTCACCCTCGCTCACGTGATCGAGCTCAAGGTGGACGAGGCGGTGATCACCAGGCGCATCGTCGGGCGCTACAACTGCGCCAACTGCGGTGCCGGCTACCACGACGAGTTCCAGCGGCCCACGCGGGAGGGGGTGTGCGACGTATGCGGGGGGACGAGCTTCACCCGCCGCCCCGACGACAATGAGGCGACGGTCAAGGCGCGCCTCGCCGTCTACCGGGCCAATACCGCGCCGATCCTGCCTTATTACGAGCAGAGATCGGTGCTCAAGCGGGTCGACGGCATGGCGCCCATCGACCAGGTCACCAAGGAGATCGAGGCCATCCTCGAGGGGGCGTGAAGGGCGGATGAGGAGTTGACTGGGCCGGATTTCGACCTATAATCCGTCCTCCCCCTCCCGGCAGCGGGCCGGGAGGGGCGTTTCGTCGTGGCTGAAGCGGCCTTCCAGGAGAGCGGAAATTGGCGCGAATTGCTGGCGTTAACATCCCGACGCAGAAGCGGGTCGAGGTGGCCCTTAGCTACATCTACGGCATCGGCTCGACCAAGGCGACGGAGATCTGCGAGAAGGTCGGCATCCCGAGCCAGCGCCGGGTGAGCGAGCTGACCGAGCAGGAAGTCATCCGCATCCGCGAGGTGATCGACCGCGAATACCAGGTCGAGGGCGATCTCAGGCGCGAGGTGGCGATGAACATCAAGCGCCTGCTCGACCTCGGCTGCTACCGCGGCCTGCGCCACCGCAAGGGGCTCCCGGTGCGCGGCCAGCGCACCCACACCAACGCGCGTACCCGCAAGGGCAAGGCGCGTCCCATCGCCGGCAAGAAGAAGGCCGTGTGAGCTCGAGTTTAGGGATCAGGTCCGATCATGGCTAAGGCAGCAGCCCCGCGGCGGCGCCGCGAGAGGAAGAACATTACCTCGGGCGTCGCGCACGTGAACGCGACCTTCAACAACACGGTGGTCACGATCACGGACGCCCAGGGCAACGCGATCGCCTGGTCGTCCTCGGGCTCGCAGGGTTTCAAGGGCTCGCGCAAATCGACCCCCTACGCCGCCCAAATGGCGGCCGAGGATGCCGGCAAGAAGGCGATGGAGCACGGCATGAAGACGCTCGAGATCGAGGTCAGAGGGCCGGGGGCGGGCCGCGAGTCGGCCTTGCGCGCGCTGCAGAACGTCGGCTTCACCATCACCGCGATCCGCGATGTGACGCCGATCCCGCACAACGGCTGTCGCCCACCCAAGCGCCGCCGGGTGTGACGAAAGCGGCCGCGAGAATGCGGCCGCGCCGGGCCGGAGGCACCCCTCCGGCCGGCCCAGACTTTGGAACGCAATGCGGAGCGGGCTCCGCGCTAGCACGGAAAGGTTGCCCCCGTGATTCAGAAAAATTGGACTGAATTGATTAAGCCTTCGAAGCTGGACATCCAGTCGGGCCCGCGCGCCGATCGCTCGGCCACGGTGGTTGCCGAGCCGCTCGAGCGCGGCTTCGGCCTCACGCTCGGCAACGCGCTCCGGCGCGTGCTGCTCTCCTCGCTCCAGGGTGCCGCCGTCAGCTCGGTGCAGATCGAGGGCGTGCTGCACGAGTTCTCCTCCCTTCCCGGCGTGCAGGAGGACGTGACCGACATCGTCCTCAATATCAAGTCGATGGCGCTCCGGATGCACGGCGAGGGGCCGAAGAAGATCCATCTGCGCGCGAGCGGACCGGGCGAGGTCACCGCCGGTCAGGTCGAGACCGGCCACGACATCGAGGTGCTCGATCCCGACCATGTGATCTGCACCCTCGATCAGGGGGCCAAGATCTCGATGGAGATGACGGTCGAGAGCGGCAAGGGCTACGTCGCGGCGGGCACGAACCGCGCGGCGGACGCGCCGATCGGGCTCATTCCGGTCGATGCCATCTTCAGCCCCGTGCGCAAGGTCTCCTACAAGGTGGAGAACACCCGCGTCGGCCAGGTGACCGACTACGACAAGCTCTCGATGACGGTGGAGACCAACGGCGCCGTCAAGCCCGAGGACGCGGTGGCGCTCGCCGCGCGCATCCTGCAGGAGCAGCTCAAGCTCTTCATCAACTTCGAGGAGCCGGTGCATGCCCGCGAGGAGGAGCGGCCCGCCGAGCTGCCCTTCAACAAGAACCTCCTGCGCAAGGTCGACGAGCTCGAGCTCTCGGTGCGCTCGGCCAACTGCCTCAAGAACGACAACATCATCTACATCGGCGACCTCGTGCAGAAGACCGAGGCGGAGATGCTGCGCACGCCCAACTTCGGGCGCAAATCGCTCAACGAGATCAAGGAAGTACTCGCCCAGATGGGCCTCCATCTCGGCATGGAGATCCCGGGCTGGCCGCCCGAGAACATCGAGGACCTCGCCAAGCGGCTCGAGGAGCCCTACTGAGTCGCGGGCGCGCGAGAGGAGATTGAGGGATGCGGCACAG
Organism: Alphaproteobacteria bacterium; assembly: GCA_035272805.1. Lineage (GTDB taxonomy): Bacteria > Pseudomonadota > Alphaproteobacteria > JACZXZ01 > JACZXZ01 > DASPPM01. The sequence goes on from DATEQI010000108.1 coordinate 12,360, forward strand.
GATCGGCGGGCGCAAGCTCAACCGCACCAGCAGCCACCGCAAGGCGATGTTCGCCAATCTCGCGGCGGCGCTGATCAAGCACGAGCAGATCACGACGACGCTGCCCAAGGCCAAGGATCTGCGGCCGGTGGTGGAGAAGCTGATCACGCTCGGCAAGCGCGGCGGGCTCCACGCGCGGCGCCAGCTGCTCGCCGCGATCAAGGACCGCAAGCTTGTCGAGAAGCTGCTCGGCGCGCTCGCCGAGCGCTACAAGGACCGGGCCGGCGGCTACAGCCGCGTGCTGCGCGCGGGCTTCCGCCATGGCGACGCGGCACCGCTTGCGATCATCGAGCTGGTGGATCGCGACGCCGCTGCCAAGGGCCAGGATTCCGGGCCCAAGCCCGAGGCCGCCGCCGAGGCCGAGGCTGCCTGAGGGTCGCTTGCGGCCGCTTGGCGGGAAGGGGGCAGCCCGGCGAGGCTGCCCTTTTGCTTATGAATTGCTACATTGATCGTACCCGCCGCCCACCTCCTCACCCCACCCTCTCCTCCTGAAGGAGGAGAGGGGGTGCTTATTCCCTCTCCCCCTTTAGGGGGAGAGGGTCAGGGTGAGGGGATCGCGGTGGTCACGCGCAACTTTGGTAGACGATAACGCAGTCATGACATTCAGGACCGCTTGGCCGAAATTCCTCCTTCTCCTCGCCCTCGTGCTCGCGTGTCCGCTGGCGGCTGCGGCCAAGGTGGTACCCGAGTCGCGCGAGCAGGTCAGCTACAGCTTTGCCCCCGTGGTCAAGAAGGTGGCACCCGCCGTCGTCAACATCTACACCCGCACCGTCGTCGAGCAACGCAGCTCCCCTCTCTTCGCCGACCCCTTCTTCCGCCGCTTCTTCGGCCAGAATTTTCTCGGCGGCGAGCCCGAGCGGCGCGTCCAGACCGCACTCGGCTCGGGCGTCATCGTGGGCGGCGAGGGCACGATCGTGACCAATCAACACGTGGTCAAGGGGGCGGATCAGATCACCGTCGTGCTGGCCGACCGGCGCGAGTTCGAGGCCAAGCTGGTGGGCACGGACGAGCGCGCCGACATCGCCGTCCTCCATATCGACACGCATGGCGAGCGACTGCCGGCGCTTGAGTTCGGCGACTCCGACGCGGCCGAGGTGGGCGATTTCGTGCTCGCCATCGGCAATCCCTTCGGCGTCGGCCAGACGGTGACGAGCGGCATCATCTCGGCGCTCGCGCGCACCGGACTCGGCATCAACGATTTCAACTTCTTCATCCAGACCGACGCGGCGATCAACCCGGGCAACTCGGGCGGCGCCCTCGTCACCATGGACGGCAAGCTCATCGGCGTGAACACCGCGATCTACTCGGGCTCGGGCGGCTCGATCGGCATCGGCTTCGCCATTCCCTCGAACATGGTGCGCACGGTGGTGCGCGGCATCCTCTCCGGCGGCAAGCTGGTGCGGCCCTGGTTCGGCGCAGAGGGCCAGACGGTGAGTGCCGACATCGCGAGCTCGCTCGGGCTCGCGCGTCCGATGGGGGTGCTCGTCAACGACGTCTACAAGGACGGGCCGGCCCAAGCAGCCGGCCTCAAGCCCGGCGACGTCATCCTCAAGATCGACGGCCGCGCGGTCGACGACGCGGAATCGCTGCGCTATCGCATCGCGACCAAGCCGCTCAACGGCAAGGCCGATCTCACGGTCTACCGCCAGGGCCGCCAGCTCGAGCTTACGATTGCGCTGACGTCGCCGCCCGAATCGGTGCCCCGCGAGACGACGCGGCTCGAGGGCCCCTCGCCGCTCACGGGTGCCACGGTGGCGAACCTCTCGCCCGCGGTCGCCGACGAGCTCGGGCTCAGCCCCTTCCAGAAGGGCGTCGTCGTCACCCAGGTGGCCTCGGACACGGCGGCGGCCAACCTCGGCGTCAAGCCGGGCGACGTCATCGTGCGCGTCAACGGCGCCGACATACGCTCGGTCGACGAGCTGAAGGCGGCGGTGCGCAGCGCGCCGCGCGCGTGGCAGCTCAGCCTGCGCCGCGGCGAGCGCGTGCTCAACGTGGTGGTCAGCAATTGAGCGGGCTCTTCGAAGCCTCGGCCCCCCGCCCGCTTGCCGATCGGCTGCGACCCAAGAGCCTGGAGGAGGTGGTGGGGCAGGACCATCTCCTCGGGCCCGACGGGCCGATCGGCCGCATGGTGAAGGCGGGCCGGCTCGCCTCGATCATCCTCTGGGGTCCGCCCGGCTCCGGCAAGACGACGATCGCGCGCCTGTTGGCGCAGGTCAGCAAAATGGACTTCGTGCTGCTCTCCGCCGTGTTCTCGGGTGTCGCCGACCTGCGCAAAGTGTTCGACGCCGCAAGGAAGCGGCGCGAGATGGGCGAGGGCACGCTCCTCTTCGTCGACGAGATCCACCGTTTCAACCGCGCCCAGCAGGACGGCTTCCTGCCCTATGTCGAGGACGGCACGGTGACGCTCGTGGGCGCCACCACGGAGAACCCCTCCTTCGAGCTCAATGCGCCCCTGCTCTCGCGCTGCCAGGTCTTCGTCCTGCGCCGGCTCGACGACGCCTCGCTCGAGACGCTCGTCGAGCGCGCGGAGGTAGTGGAGGGCCGCAAGCTGCCGCTCGCTCCCGAGGCGCGCGCCACGCTCCGCGCGATCGCCGACGGCGACGGGCGCTATGTGCTCAACCTGGCCGAGGAGCTCTTCGCCCTCAAGCCCGCCTCGCCGCTCGACACGCAGGCGCTCATGCACGCGGTGCAGCGCCGGGCACCGCTTTACGACAAGGCCCAGGAGGGCCACTACAACCTCATCTCGGCCCTGCACAAGAGCCTGCGCGGCTCGGACACGGATGCCTCGCTCTACTGGCTCGCGCGCATGCTGGCGGGGGGCGAGGACCCGCGCTACGTGGCGCGCCGGCTGACGCGCTTCGCCGTCGAGGACGTGGGCTTGGCCGATCCGCAAGCGCTTGTGCAGGCGCTCGCCGCCTGGGAAACTTACGAGCGCCTGGGCTCGCCCGAGGGCGAGCTCGCACTCGCCCAGCTCGTCATCTATCTCGCGACCGCGCCCAAATCGAATGCGGCCTATGTCGCCATGGGGGCCGCGAGCCGCGCCGCCCGCGAGACGGGCTCGCTTGCTCCCCCCATGCACATCTTGAACGCGCCGACGCGGCTCATGCGCGATCTCGGCTATGGCAAGGGCTATCAATACGACCACGATACGCCGGAGGCTTTCTCCGGCCAGAATTATTTCCCCGACGGCATGGCGCGCGAGACCTTCTACGCGCCCGCCGAGCGCGGCTTCGAGCGCGAGATCAAGAAGCGCCTCGACTATTGGAGCCGCTTGCGCGAGAGGAAAGCGAAGGACGAGGCATGACGGCTGCTGTCGCCACCCTCGTCGTCACGGCGGAGGAGGCGGGGCTCCGGCTCGACCGCTGGTTCAAGCGCCATTTCCCGGGCCTCGGCCACGCCCGGCTCGAGAGGCTCCTGCGCACGGGCCAGGTGCGCATCGACGGCAAGCGCGCCAAGGCAGGTGCGCGGGTCGCGGCCGGGGCGAGCGTGCGCGTGCCCCCCCTCGGCGAGGCCCCTGAACCGCGCGCGCGGCCGCGAGCGGGCGTCTCGGCCAACGACCGCCAGCTCGTGCAATCCCTCGTGCTTTACCGCGACGACGAGCTGCTCGTGCTCAACAAGCCGCCGGGGCTCGCGGTCCAGGGCGGGACGGGGACCGCGCGGCACCTCGATGCCATGCTCGATGCCTTGCGCTTCGGTGCCGCGGAGCGGCCGCGCCTCGTCCATCGCCTCGATCGCGATACGAGCGGCGTGCTGCTACTCGCGCGCAGCGTGCTCGCCGCGCGCAAGCTCACAGAGGCCTTTCGCCGCAAGACCACGCGCAAGCTCTATTGGGCCCTCACCGCGGGCGTGCCCAAGCCCTTCCGGGGCCGCATCGACCTGCCGCTCGCCAAGCTCCCGGGACGGGCGGGGGAGCGCATGGCGCCCGACGAGGAGGCGGGCAAGCGCGCGGTCACGTACTATCGCGTGCTCGATCATCTCGGCCGCAAGGCGGCTTGGGTAGCGCTCTGGCCGCTCACCGGGCGCACGCACCAGCTGCGCGTCCACATGGCGGCCCTCGGCACGCCGATCCTGGGCGACGGAAAATACGGCGGCAAGGCGGCCTTCCTCTCGGGCCAGGCGATCTCGCGCAAGCTCCACCTCCATGCCCGCGCGCTCACGCTCCCGCACCCCAAGACGGGCCGCCCGCTCACCGTGACCGCACCGCTCCCCGACCATATGCGCGCGAGCTGGCGCCTCTTCGGCTTCGATCCGGAGAGCCGGGAAGATCCGTTCGTTGAGCTCGAGGTTTAGCGAGACTTCCCTCTCCCGCAAGCGGGGTCGAGCCGCAAAGCGGATCGACGAAGGGGCCCATCCTGAAGGGATGGGAAGGGTGAGGGACTGCCTGATGTCGGTGTCGTCCCTCACCCTCCCACGGCCTTGCGGCCGCGGGCCCCTCCCTCTCCCGCAAGCGGGCGAGGGGCTTAGTGCCGCGGCGGGTTTCCACGGATGAGCCTGGCAATGCCGAGACCGCCTATTTTTTAGCCACAGCACTCGCCGATACGCTGTCGCGAGGGTTTCGCTTGACCGGATTGCCCAACCTCTCCAGCATCTTAGCATATGGCAGAGCTATTGGCGCGCGGCTTGCACTGAAGCTGGCAGCGCGGCTAGGCATGGGAAAGCGGGGTTCTGCTCGTGGATCCGACAACGATGGCAGGGCGGCAGGATGCGTTTCCTGCGTTCGACGAGATGGGGGCAGGCCGGCACTGCCGCGGTCAATATGACCTGATCCGGAGCTGGATCGAGGAAACCGCGGCCGACGCGCTCTCGCTCAAGCGCCGCGAGGCCGAGCTCCTCTTCCGCCGCATCGGGATCACCTTCGCCGTCTACGCCGAAGGCGGCGATCCCGAGCGCCTCATCCCCTTCGATATCATTCCGCGCGTGCTCGACAGGGCGGAGTGGGAGCTCTTGTCACGCGGCCTCGTCCAGCGCGTCCGCGCCCTCAATGCCTTCATCCGCGATGTCTATCACCGGCGGGACATTCTGCGCGCCGGCCATGTGCCTCAGGAGTTGGTCCTGCACAATGAGGGCTTTCGCGCGGAGATGCAGGATTTCGATCCGCCGCAAGGGGTCTACACCCATGTCGCGGGCATCGACATCGTGCGTCTGGGCCCGCGCCAGTTCTGCGTGCTCGAGGACAATTGCCGCACGCCGTCGGGCGTCTCCTACATGATCGAGAACCGCGAGGCGATGATGCGGCTGTTTCCGGACCTCTTCGCGCGCCATCGCATCGCACCGGTCTCGCACTATCCCGAGGAGCTGCTGGAGACGCTGCAATCGGTGGCGCCGGCCAATTGCGACCATGACCCGGTGGTCGTGCTGTTGACCCCTGGCTCCTTCAACAGCGCCTATTACGAGCACTCCTTCCTCGCCGACGAGATGGGGGTGGAGCTGGTCGAGGGCGCCGATCTCTTCCTCGACGACAATATCGTCTATATGCGCACCACCGAAGGACCGAAGCGCGTCGACGTCATCTATCGCCGGATCGACGATGATTTCATCGATCCCCTGACGTTCCGCGCGGATTCGACCCTCGGCACGCCCGGTCTCTTCAATGCCTATCGCTCCGGCAATGTGACGCTCGCCAACGGGGTCGGCGCCGGCATCGCCGACGACAAAGCGGTCTATCGCTACGTGCCGGCGATGATCCGCTTCTATCTCGGCGAGGAGCCGATCCTCGATAACGTGCCGACCTATTGCTGCTGGACGCGCGAGGATCTCGGCTATGTCCTCGATCATCTCGGCGAGCTCGTGGTGAAGGAGGCGCGGGGCTCGGGCGGCTACGGCATGTTGATCGGCCCGCAGGCGACGCGCGAGCAATTGAGCGCTTTCGCCGCGAAGCTCCGCGCGCATCCCGAAAACTATATCGCCCAGCCGACCCTGGCGCTCTCCACCTGTCCCACCTTCGTCGAGACCGGCATCGCGCCGCGGCATGTCGATCTGCGGCCCTTCGTGCTTTCGGGGAAGGAGATCCGCATCGTTCCCGGCGGCCTGACGCGCGTGGCGCTCCGCGAAGGCTCGCTCGTCGTCAATTCGAGCCAGGGTGGGGGCACCAAGGACACTTGGGTCCTGGAGAGCTGAGCGATGCTGAGCCGCACCGCCGATAGCCTCTATTGGCTCGCGCGGTACATGGAGCGCGCGGAGGATGTCGCGCGCATCGTCATGGTCGGCCACCGCATGGCGAGCATGGCGCGCTCGCTCGAGAACCCCGGCAACGAATGGCATTCGACCCTGATCGCCACGGGTTGCGAGCAGGGCTACCTTGCGAAATACCCCGAAGCGACCGCAGCATTGGTGATCGACTATCTCGTGCGCGATCCCGACAATCCCTCGAGCATCTTCTCCTGCCTGGAGACCGCGCGCCGCAATGCCCGCGTCGTGCGCACGGCCCTCACCGTCGACATGTGGGACGCCCTCAACGAGACCTGGCTCAAGACCCGCGACGCCGGTGGCGCCGCCTGCGACCGAGAGCGCCTGCTGGAGCTCTTGGAATGGGTGAAGGAGCGCTCGCTGCTCTTCAGCGGCGCCTATGCCAACACGATGCTGCGCAACGATGCCTACTACTTCACGCGCCTCGGCACCTTCATCGAGCGCGCCGACAATACTGCGCGCATCCTCGATGTAAAATACCATGTGCTTCTGCCGCGGCATGAGGGTGTGGGAGGTGCCCTCGATTATTATCACTGGCAGGCGATCCTCCGGTCGGTGTCGGCGCTGCGCAGCTATCACTGGGTCTATCAGGAGCGGCTCAAGCCATGGTTCGTCGCGGAGCTTCTCATCCTCAGGCCGGAAATGCCGCGCTCGCTGTTGAGCTGCTGCGAGCAGATCGTCCGGCACCTGGAGCTCCTGGCGGAGGCCTACGGCGGCCTGCGCGGCGAATGCCACCGTATCGCCGGCGACATGCATGCGCGGCTGCGCTTCGGACGCATTCAGGACATCTTCCAATCCGGGCTGCACGAGTTCCTCGTTGATTTCATGGAGCGCTCGATCATGCTGGGGAACGAGATCAGCAAGCTTTACCTCAAGTAGCGGAGCTCCGATGCGTCTTATCGTGCGGCACCAGACTTCGTACGCTTACGAGAGCCCCATCGCCGCGGCGGCGCAGGTCCTACGTCTGACGCCGCAATCCT
>DATEQI010000109.1:0-3865 GCA_035272805.1 Alphaproteobacteria bacterium
GTGTGGTCGCCGTGGCCAATATCTTCGTCGCCATGGTGAGCCCGCGGCTCAATCGCCCCGGCCTCGACATGAACGCGGCCGCCGAGTCTCTCGTCCGCGGCATGGCCACGCGCTTCGATCGGGGGGTGGTGGCGGCACTCATCAACTACCTCGACAACAAGGGAGGCCGCAGCGCCTGGGCCGAGTTCTCGACGCTGCCGCGGGAATAGCTCGGCGTTTTCGCTCGCTTGGTTCTTTGCAATTCCGGCCGTCCGCTCCCACTTAAGGGGGGCCCGGCCGGCGCCGGATAAGAGCGGCGCGCCTGTGTGCACTCGGGCACGCTCGGCCGGGGAGAGAACGAGGCATCGTCGCGTTACGAGAGAGCAGCATGCTCAAGCACCTGTTCACGCCGCGTCCGCGTCCGCAGCCGATCGAGAGGGTATTCAGCGTTCCTCCGGGCACGCGCGTCTACGCGATCGGCGATATCCACGGCCGCGCCGACCTTCTCGAGACGCTTCACCTCAAGCTCAGAGAGGACGCCCGCCAAGGTGCCGTCGAGCGAAGATGCGTCGTCTATCTCGGCGACTATGTCGACCGCGGCCTGCAGTCGCGCGAGGTGATCGACCTCCTGCTCGACGCGCCGCTCGAGGGCTTCGAGAGCGTCCACCTCATGGGGAACCACGAGGAATTCATGCTCCGCTTCCTTGAGGAGCCGAAGGCGGGGCCGGGCTGGTTCATGAACGGCGGCGGGGCGACGCTCTACAGCTACGGCGTGCGTACGCTGGAGCGGGGGACCGACCTCACGCGCATCAGCCATCTGTGCGAGCAGCTCGGCCGCAATCTGCCGGAGCGGCACCTCGCGTTCCTGCGCGGGCTCAAGCGCTGGCATATCGAAGGCGATTATTATTTTGTCCATGCCGGCATCCGCCCGGGCGTCCCCCTCGAGGAGCAGCGCGACGAGGACACGCTGTGGATTCGCGAGCCTTTTCTCGACGACCCCAGCGACCACGGCAAGATGGTGGTGCACGGCCACACGATCATGGCCGAGCCCCAGGTGCGCCCCAACCGCATCGGCATCGACACCGGCGCCTATGCCACGGGCGTGCTCACCTGTCTCGTGCTGGAGGGCAGCGAGCGGCGCTTCCTGCAGACGACCGCCTGATCCACCCCCCGCCCCCTTGAAGGGGGATCGGCCGCCCGTTGAGGAGCGGCCGATGGGGTGAGGCGTGAATTTTGGTAGGTCGGTCCTAGCGCAGCCGTCCCGGCATCGGCCGTCGCACGAGCGCCGGCCGGCTGGCATTGCGCGGCCGGAAGGCGATGCCGCGCAGCGGCGCTGCCGCCCTTTGCGGCCGCGCCGCCTCAGCCGACTCGAGATAAGGCAGCTTGCACAGGATGCCGGCGAACATCCAAAAGTAGGTGTTGATCGGGTCGATATCCATCGACCAGCCTTTGATGCTGTTCACCGCCATGACGGCGACGAAGGCCGTGTAGGCCGCGGCGGCCGTCCTGAGCTCGGCGCTCTTCAGCACGCTGCGCGCCCTGAGGCCGATGAAGATGAGGGTGCCGAAGACGCCGAAGACCGCCAGGAGCCCCGGGAAGCCCAGCTCCACGATCGATTTGGTGTAATAGCTCTCGAAGTTGAAGCGCAGACTGTAGGCCGGCAGATATTGGTTCGGAAAGGCGTAGCGCGCAGGGCCCGTGTCCGCGCCCGGGCCCATGCCGAAGGGGACGTCCTCCAAGGCGCGGACCGGGCTGTCGAAGATGAATTCCTGGCCGTACGTCCCGGTCAGCTCCCCCGTCACGCCAAGCACCCGGAGCGGGTCCATGCCGCCCAGGTCGAGCGCGCCATAGACGAGAACCGGGACCACGACGACCGCGGCCATGACGCCCTTGAGCCGGCCATCGAGCAGATAGAGGGCTATCACCGTCGCTGGCGTGAAGAGATAGGCTTGCCGGCTGCCGGCGAGAAAGGAGGCGACGATCACGGTGTAGAAGACAAGGCTGGCGAAGCGCCGCCACTTCCGCGATGGATCGACCCTCCTCGCGATGTAGGACACGACCGTCATCGAGAGGAGGAAGCCATAATATTGCGTCACGAAGGAGAAGGTCGATGGAATGCGAAAGAACTTGCCGCCGTAGTTGAACTCGCTGAACCACTGCGTCGCCTCCTTGGCCGCGGCGCCGTAGAACCATTGCATGGCTTCGCGATAGCCGAAGCTGAGGGCAAGGAACCACTGGAGCAGGCCGATCGCGCAGGGGATCACCGCGAGCACCGTCATCAGGCGCAACAGGCGAATGTGATCCGCCGGCCGGCGGATCATGGCGGCCATGACGTAGATGAGCGGCAGGTAGAAGAGCCACACCTTCACCCCGATCAATGCGGCCAGCATGACCGTTACGTGCGGATTGAGGGTCTGCCCGAGCACGAGGACGGCGAGGAAACCCAGCGCCGCGCTCAGCAATCCCGGCACGTGTGCCGATTTGACCTCGCGCGGATGGAGCAGGAAGAGCGAGACATAGAGGGGGACGACGAAGAGCACATCCTTGAGGACGAGCGCCAGCGAATTGTGCCCGGAGAGCAGAATGGGGATGCCCGTGAAGGGTGCCAAGAGCAACAGGCCGTAGACCATCCGGCGCCAATCCAGGATGGCGAGGAACCACACGCCCAGCAGAAAGACCGCACCCACCGCGAAGACGAGAACCATGTCGCGCTCTAAGCCCCGAAAATGCCCGTGAATCCTAACACAACTCGCGCCGGCGGTGCCAGAAAGCCCGCCCCTTCGCCTCAACGCCCGGTAAGGTCGATGCAGTCCCCTTCCGGCGGGTCCGTGCCTTCCAGCATCTGGCGATAGAGCATGCCAAAGCGCCGCTCGCGCGCGGGCCAGTCGAAGCCCAAGGCGCGCTGGCGCGCGTTCGCCGCGAGCGCTGCTCTCAATTCCGCATCATCGTGGAGCCGGCGGATGCGCTCCGCGATCGCGCTCACGTCGCCGGCCGGGACGACGAAGCCCTCGATACCGTCGCGCAGGCCGGTTTGCGCGGGGGCCGTGGCGATCACGGGAAGACCGCTGGCAAGCGCCTCGAGCACGACGAACGGGCCACCCTCCGAAAGCGAAGGGCAGACGAAGAGATGCGAGTCGCGGTAGAGCGCGGGCAGCTCCTGCGGCGCCAGCTTGCCGAGCCAGCGCGTGCGCGGCGTGCGGCGGAGCTCGGCCGCGACCGGGCCGTCCACCTCGTGGCCGACGACTGCGAGCTCGGCATCCTCGAGCTCGAGCCGGCTCCAGGCGCGCAAGAGATGGTGGAGGCCCTTCCTGATGCTGACCTGACCGACGAAGAGGACGCGGAAGGGCCGCGGCGCCGGCGGCTCGGGTGCGGGGTGGAAGCGCTCGAGATCGATGCCGAGCGGGACGAGGAAGATGCGCTCGGGCGCGATCCCGAAGCGGCGAAGCTCGGCCACGCTGTAGGCATTCTGCGCCACCAGATATTCAGCCGCGCGGAGCTCGGCGAACTGGGCGCGCTCGTCGGCGGCGCGCCAGCGGTCGGGGCGGATGCCCTCGCGGCTCTCCTCCGCCGCGACGGGGCCGAAGCACGTGGGCGGCAGCGTCACCTCGACGAGCGTGCGCATGCCGCAGCGCCGGGCGGCGGCGAGGCTGGCGCCGCAGCGCCCGATATAGCCATGGAAGATCGTCCATTCGCCGTGCCCGGCGTGGCGGCCGAGCCAGTGCGCGGCGAGGCGGTCGTGCAGCGCGCTGCCGATGCGGTCGCTCCCGGTCAGCCGCAGCGAGAGCTCGACGAGCGGGAGCGTGAAGCTCGTCACCGCCGCCTCGTCGAGGCCCGGGAAGCGCCGCCGCGCGAGCTTGGCCTCGAGCGGCGCGCGCATGCCTTGGGG
>DATEQI010000110.1:0-3230 GCA_035272805.1 Alphaproteobacteria bacterium
AGCCGATCCCGCCACCCGCCGACTTCGCGGCCCTTGCAGCGCGGCACGGCATCGCCGACGCCGGGGCGGGCACGCTCTGCCGCGCCGTGGGCTGCGAGGCCTGCGCCGGGACGGGCTATTACGGCCGCACCGGCATCTTCGAGCTCATCGAGATGGACGACGGCGTGCGCGAGCTGGTGCGCGCGGGTGCGGGCACGCGCGAGATCGAGCGCGCGGCGCGCGAGCAGGGCGTCGTCACGATGTTCTGCGACGGCCTGCGCAAATGCCTCGCCGGCGTCACCACGCTCGCCGAGGTCGCGCGCGTGACCGAGGCCTGGTGAGCGTGCCCGTCTTCGAATATCAGGCCCTCGATGCCAGCGGCGAGCGCGTCAGCGGCCGCATGGAGGCCTTGAGCCCGCAGGCGGTGGTGACAGAGCTCCAGGCCCACGGGCATCTGCCGATCGAGGCCCACGAGGTGACGAGCGCCGCCGCGGCACCGCCGCGGCCATGGCGGCGCCCGATCGGGGGCCGCGAGATCGCCGGCTTCTTCCGGGCACTTGCGGCACTGCTCGCGGCGGGGCACCCGCTCGACCAGGCGCTCGGCGTCCTCGAGGGTGCGGCTGCGAGCAAGCGCCTCGCCCGCGCGGTTGCCGGGATCAGGGCCAAGGTGCGCGCCGGCCAGACGCTGAGCAGCGGGCTCGAGGAATGCGGGGCGGTCTTCACTCCGCTCGACGTCTCGATCGTGCGCGCGGGCGAGGCGACGGGGGCGCTCGCCCTTGTGCTCACGCGGCTTGCCGACTATCGCGAGAATGCCGCACGCCTGCGCGAAAGCGTGCTCGCGGCCCTCTATTACCCGGTGATCGTGGTGTGCGTCGCCGCCCTCGCCGTCGTCCTCCTCCTCAGCTACGTCGTGCCGCAGTTCGAGCAGCTCTTCGCCGATGCCCATGCCGCACTGCCGCGGCCGACCGAGATCGTCATTGCCGCCGGCCGCTTCTTCCGCGACGACGGCTGGGTGCTCGTGCTGGCGCTCGCGTGCCTGCTCCTCCTCTACGAGCGCGCGATGCGGCGGCCGGGCCCGCGCCTGCTGCGCGACCGCCTGCTGCTGCATTTCCCGGTTCTGCGCGGCCTCATCCTGGACACCGCCACTGCGCGCCTCTCGGAGACGCTGGCGACGCTCTTGGAGAGCGGCCTCGAGCTGCCCGCGGCCTTGGCACTCGCGCGCGGCGTCGTCGGCAACCGCGCCCTCGCCGAGGACATCGACCGTGCCATTCTCGGCGTGCGCGAGGGGCGGCACTTCTCCGACGAGCTCAAGGCGAGCGGCCTCTTCCCCAAGCTCGCGGTCAGCATGTTGCGGGTGGGCGAGGAGAGCGGCAATCTGGCGCAGGCGTCGGTGCAGGTCGCGTCGTTCTTTGCGCAGAGGCTCGAGCGCTCGCTCAAGCGTCTGCTCGTGCTCGTCGAGCCGGCGCTCATCCTCACGGTCGGCTTGCTGGTTGGCGGCATCGTCTTTTCCATTATAATCGCCGTCATCAAGGTCAACGAGCTGGCGGGCTAGCACTCGGAATCATGGGCGCGTGATCCACCCCCTCCCTACCCTCCCCCTTGAAGGGGGAGGGTAGGGAGGGGGTGACGTTCGGATGTGCGAGAGCTGGCACCAGCGCAGGAGGAGGGAAATTGCCGCGCGTATCGCCCGTCCCGCCGCTTCCGGGTGCATGGCGCAGAAGGCGCCGGCGCCGGTACCAACGCGGCTTCACGCTCATCGAGCTCCTCGTCGTCCTCGTCATCCTCGGACTTCTCGCCGGCCTCGTGGCGCCGCGCGTGCTGGATTATCTGGGCGGCGCGCGCAAGGACACGGTCCTGCTCCAGATGAAGAACCTCGCCGACATCCTCGATCTCTACTATCTCGAGAACCATTCCTACCCCACCACCAGCCAGGGGCTCGAGGCGCTCACCCAGTGTCCGCCCGCCTGCACCGACGGCACGCGGCCGATGCTCGCGAACGTGCCGCGCGATCCCTGGAAGCGCCCCTACATCTATCGCTCGCCGGGACAGAACGGCCCCTTCGACCTCTGCTCGAGCGGACCCGGCGGCGACGCGCAAAGCGGAGGTGCCAGTGGCGTCATCTGCTACCAGCAACCGTGAGGCAGGGGGCGGCTTCACGCTCATCGAGCTCCTCGTCGTCCTCGCCATCCTCGCGGGCCTGCTCTATCTCGCCGTGCCGCGACTTTCGGCGAGCGGCGGAGCCGCAGCACTCCGCGCCGCTGCCGCCGATCTCGCAGCCGAGCTGCGCATCGTGCGCAGCGCCGCGATCGCGACGGACGATGCCAAAATCCTGATTGTCGATCCGAAGCACAATCGCTTCGCCGCCGAAGGTGCGGTGCCATTCCATCTCGTGCCGCCCGACGTGCGCATGACGGTGCTGACCGCCGAAAGCGAGCTCCTGCCCGACGGCACCCCTGCAATCCGCTTCTTCCCGGACGGTTCCTCGACCGGCGGCGGGGTCGAGCTTGCGGGGTGGAGCGTAACGGTGGTCGTCGCGGTCGATTGGCTGACCGGCCGGGTCAGCCTCCACGACAAGCGCTAGTGAGATGAGCCGGCGGTGCCGAGCTGCGGGCTTCACCCTCGTCGAGGTGCTGGTGGCCCTCGTCATTCTCGGCCTCGTGCTGGGTGCGTGCTACCGCTTGCTCGCGACCGGGCTCAAGAGCACCGCCGAGGCCGATGGCCTCTTCCGCGCCGTGCTGGTCGCCGAGTCCGTGCTCGCGGACGCGAGCCAGCGCACGGACCCGCGCGACGCCGCGAGCGCTCTCGCGATCGACGGCTACCGTTGCAACGTCGCGGTCCTCCCTTATGACGATGGGGCGATGCCGGGCCCCGAGGAGACCGGCCTCCGCCTCTATCGCGTGACGGTCACCGTCGAATGGGGGCTCCATCGTTCCTACGAGCTCGCCACCCTCGCCCTCGGGCCCGCGTCGTGAGCGGGGCGGCGAGCCGCTCCCGGCGCCAAGCGGGCTTCACGCTCCTCGAGGTCGTGGTGGCCCTCGCCATCTTCGGCCTCGTCATGGCCGCGCTCGCGGGCGGCCTCGGCTTCTCGCTCAAGGCCTCGCGCGCGGGCGAGCGCCGCACCGACGACACGCTCGCGATCGCCCGCCTCGACGGCCTCTTGCGCCACGATCTCGAGCGCGCGCTCAGGCTGCACACGGCTAGCGGCATCCATGCGCCGCTCGACTTCGCCGGCCGCCCCGAGAGCCTCGAAT
>DATEQI010000111.1:0-7104 GCA_035272805.1 Alphaproteobacteria bacterium
GCGGTGGAGCGCACAGCCAAACATCCGAAACGCCTACCGCACGCTCGTCCCGCTGGCGGCGAATGGCGCCTGGAGTCAGGCGCTTGGCCCCACCCATCTCGCCTGGATGTTCCTCGACGGAACCCCCAAGGGGCTGCCCGCAGTCACGCTGCCTGAGCTGTGGTTCCTCTATCGCACCAATCCCGCGATCTCGTTCTGGGACACGGCGGCACTCGCCGGCAAGATGGCGCGCTTTCCCTTTGTCGTTGCCTTCGCCTATACGCGCGACGAATCGAACCACATGGCCGACATTCTGCTCCCGGAATGCACCGACCTTGAGGGGCTGCAGCTCGTCCGCATCGGCGGCACCAAATACGTCGAGCAGTTCTGGGAGGAAGAAGGCTTTGCGCTGCGTCAACCGGCCGTGGACGCGCGGGGATCGGCGCGGGACTTCACCGACATCGCGACCGAGCTCGCACGACGCACCGGATTGCTCGAGCCCTATAACGCGGCGATCAATAAGGGTGCGGCCGGAGCGCCGCTCAAGGCCGATGGCTACGATTTCAGCCTCGACGTGACGAAGGTCCATGGGCGCGAGGACATCTGGGATGCCGCGTGCCGGGCGGCAAGTGCCGAGCTCACGGATGGGGCTGCTTCCGACGGGCTCGATTGGTACAAGGCGCACGGCTTCCGCACGCGACGCTTTTCCAAGCTCGATTGGTATCTCTATCCGGCACTCGTCCGCCAAGGGCTGCGCTTCGAGCTGCCTTACCAGGAGCGGCTTTTCCGCATCGGACAGGAGCTCGGTCGGCGCTTGCACGATCAAGGCATGACATGGTGGGACGAGCAGCTTGCGGAATACCAGGCGCTGCCGCCCTGGAGGGATTTTCCGGCGCTGTGGGAGAAGGCCGCGGCCGAGGCGGGATTGAGCGCGGCGGATTTCCCGTTCTGGCTCGTGACCGCGCGCAGCATGCAATACGCCTGGGGCGGCAATGTCGGCATCCAGATGATGCACGAGGTCGCCGAGAACGTCGCCGGCCACGGCGGCGTCATCGTGAACGCGGGAACCGCAGCGCGGCTCGGCATCGCGGACGGCGATCTCGTCGAGATAAGCACGCCGCGGCGCGCGACCCGCGGCCGCGCCGTCCTGCGCCAGGGCATCCGTCCGGACACCTTGCTCATGATCGGGCAGTTCGAGCATTGGGCGACGCCTTATGCCAGGAATTTCGGCGTCCCGAGCATGAACGGCCTCGTGCCCATGTCGCTCGATCTCACCGACGCGACCGGGTCGGGCGCCGACCTGGTGCGCGTGAGTCTTGCGCGCGTGGGAGGCTGACAATGACCCGCTGGGCCATGGTCGTCGACCTCCGGCGCTGCGTCGGCTGCCAGACCTGCACCGCGGCCTGCAAGCAGGCGAACGCGACGCCGCCCGGCGTGCAATGGCGGCGCGTGCTCGACATGGAAGTCGGCGAGTATCCCCAGGTGCAGCGCACCTTCGTGCCCGTCGGCTGCATGCACTGCGACGATCCGCCTTGCATGCACGTGTGCCCGTCGACGGCCACGCGCAAGCGCGAGGACGGCATCGTCACCATCGATTACGACCTGTGCATCGGCTGCGGCTATTGCATGGTCGCGTGCCCCTATCAGGCGCGGTTCAAGACGGACCGCGCGAGCTTCGCCTATGGCGATCAGCCGACCGATGCCGAGGACAAGGGCTTCGATGGCGACCGTCTCGCCGTGGCGACGAAGTGCACCTTTTGCGTCGACCGCGTCGACGCGGGCACCTCCCAGGGGCTCACGCCCGGGATCGATCCCGAGGCGACGCCGGCGTGCGTCAATTCGTGCATCGCCGGCGCACTCCATTTCGGCGACATCGACGATCCCGCCAGCAACGTCTCGCACCTTGTCGCCGGCAACACGCATTTCCGCATGCACGAGGAGCTCGGAACCGGCCCTCGCATGTACTATTTGTGGGGCTAGGACAGGCCATGGACCGCATAGCACCCTGGCTGCAGACTCATTGGGACGATCGTGCCGCCGGCAACTTCATCGGCGGCGGCACCGGCAGCGGCCTCGCGATCGTCGCCGCGGCAACGCTGCTGGAGAGCGGCGAGAGCCAGCCGGCGGCCTTCGCGCTGGCCGCACTCCTCATCGCCCTGGGGCTGGGGCTGGTTTGGCTCGAGATGGGTCGGCCGTGGCGCTTCCTTCATGTCTTTCTGCATCCGCATACGTCCTGGATGACGCGCGAGTCCCTCATCGCACCGCCCTTGCTGGCGGCACTCGGAATCGCGGCTTGGCTCGAAGGCGCGGCATCCGCCGTCGCCGCCTTGGTGCTGTCATTGGCATTTCTCTATTCCCAGTCGCAAATCCTGCACGCGGCCAAGGGCATCCCCGCCTGGCGCGAGCCGCGCATCGTACCCTTGATCATGACGACGGGCATTGCCGAAGGGGCGGGCGCCTACCTCCTCCTCGGCGCCGTCTTTGGAATGCTGCCGGAAAGCCCGTTTGCAATCGCCTTAGCCCTCGCCGCGATCTTTGCCCGCTCGCTCGCCTGGTCTTCCTACCGGCGGCGCTTCGCTCGCGGCTCGGCACCCACCGGCACGCGCCGCGCGCTCGCGGGGATCTCGCTCACGCTGGTCATGCTCGGCACGTTCGTCCCCTTCGTCCTGCTGCTCGCAGCACTCGCGCTGCCGGACGCCGTAAACGCGTTGGCACCCTTGGGGGGCCTCTCAGCCCTTGCCGCCGGCTGGTGGATGAAGCACGCGCTTCTCAGGCGCGCCGCCTTCAACCAGGGGTTTGCGATCGCTCAGCCGCCCGGCGAGCGCAGCGGTGCCACAAGGGCCGCGGCCCGGCCGGGGTGGAGCTGAGGCATGAGCGAAGCGGCAAGAGCAAACGACCGCGAGCGCTCCTTCCAACGGGACGTGGAGAAGCTCGAGCTGGGCGCGGGTGCGGTCTTCCACGGCGAGACCATCGTGGCACTCGCCAAAGCCATCCTCCAGGCGGGCGTGTCCTACGTCGGCGGCTACCCCGGAGCGCCGGTGTCGCACCTTGTGGACGTGCTCGCCGACGCGCGCGACAGCGTGCTCGAGCCGCTGGGCGTGCAGCTCGAGGCTTCCGCGAGCGAGGCGGGTGCTGCGGCATTGCTCGGAGCCTCCATCCACTATCCGCTGCGCGGGGCGGTCACCTGGAAATCGATCGTCGGCACCAACGTCGCCTCGGACGCGCTCTCGAACCTCGCTTCAGCCGGGGTGGTCGGCGGCGCCCTCATCATCGTGGGCGAGGATTACGGCGAGGGTGCGAGCGTCATCCAGGAGCGCACCTATGCCACCGCGATGAAGTCGTCGCTCCTGCTGCTGGAGCCGCGCTACAGCCTGCCGCGCATGGTCGAGCTCATCGAGGACTCCTTTGCGCTTTCGGAGGCGAGCCATCTGCCGGTGATCATGAGTCTCCGCATCCGTGCTGCGCATATGACCGGCAGCTTCGTGTGCAAGGACAACAAGGCGCCGCGGTACAGCCTCAAGCACGCACTGCCCGGCGCGCGCTTCGATTACGGCAAGATCGTGCTGCCGCCGTCGTCCTACGCGCACGAGAAAGCGAAGTTCGCCGAGCGGCTGCCGGCCGCGCGGGCATTCATCCGCGCGCGCGGCCTCAACGAGGTGCATGCGGGGGCGGGCGGCCGTTTCGGGATCATCCTGCAAGGTGGGGCCTACGGGACGGTGATGCGGGGCCTTCGCCTCCTCGGTGCCGCCGATGCCTTCGGCCGCACGGAGGTGCCGCACCTCGTCCTCAACGTGACTTACCCGCTGGTCCCCGAGGAGATCAGGCACTTCCTCGACGGCAAGGACAGCGTGCTCGTGGTCGAGGAGGGCAACCCGAACTTCATCGAGCAGCAAATCCGCGCCATCGCGCAAGAGGAGGGCCTCGTCATCCGCATACACGGCAAGGACCTCCTGCCCATGGCCGGCGAGTACACCGCCGACGTGGTGCGCGGCGGGCTTGCGAAATATCTGGAGCGCTGGGCATCGGAGCCGATCGCGCGCAGAGCGGCCGGGCGTGCAGCCGAGATTGCGGAAGCCGCCTTGCTATGCGTCAAGGCTCCGGCGAACCTGCCCGCGCGGCCGCCGGGCTTCTGCACCGGCTGCCCCGAGCGTCCCGTGTTTACCGCACTCAAGCTGCTCGAGCGCGAACGCGGGCCCATGCACGTGTCCTGCGACATCGGCTGCAGCACGTTCTCGACGATGGCGCCCTTCAACATCGGCAATACCGTGCTCGGATACGGCCTCAGCATGGCGAGCGGCGGGGCGGCGGCGGCAGCCCTCGACCAGCCGATCGTCGCCGTGATGGGCGACGGCGGCTTCTGGCATAACGGCTTGACCTCGGGTGCCGTCAATGCGGTGTGGAACGGCCACGATGCGGTTCTGGTCGTGCTCGAGAACGGTTATGCCTCCGCCACCGGCCAGCAGCATGTGCCGTCGAGCGGCTCCACACCCTGGGGACGGCGGGTCCGTGTCTCGATCGAGCAAGCGTTGCGGGGCATCGGCGTGCGCTGGATCAGGCGAGTGGATTCCTACCGCTTGCGCGACACCTTGAGGGCACTCCGCGCCGCTCTCGACGCGCGCGGTCCGAGCCTGCGGGTCGTGATTTCCGACCGCGAGTGCATGCTCGCGCGGCAGCGCCGCGAGAAAGCAGCGCTCGCGGCCGCGGAGGAGGCGGGCCGGCCGCTCACGCGGGCGCGCTTCGGCGTCGATGAGGAGGTCTGCGTCGGCGATCACTCGTGCATGCGCTTGAACGGCTGTCCCTCCCTCACGCTCAGGCCGTCGCACGATCCGCTCAAGGACGGGCCGAGTGCTACGGTCGCGGCAAGCTGCGTCGACTGCGGGCTCTGCGGCGCCGTGATCGGGGTGGCGGGACTCTGTCCCTCCTTTTACCGCGCGGTGCGGCGGGTCAATCCGAGCCGCTGGCAGCGCTCGCTTGCGCGGCTCGAAGGGCGGCTCATGACGGCACTCGGGGCATCATGAGTGCGGCTCGCCCGATCAATGTGCTGATCTGCGCGCTCGGCGGGCAGGGGGGTGGCGTGCTCGTAGAGTGGCTCAGCGAGGCAGCGCATCTTGCGGGGTTCCCGGCGCAGGCGACCTCCACTCCCGGCGTCGCCCAACGCACCGGCGGCACCACTTACTACTTCGAGCTCTATCCGGAACGCGCTCCCGCGGCGGAGCCGGTGTTCTGCCTGTTTCCGAGTGCCGGCGAGGTCGACCTCGTGGTAGCGCTCGAGCCTGTCGAGGCGGCGCGCGCGCTGCATAACGGCTACATCGATCGAAATACCACGGTCATAGCACTCCCCGGCCGGGTCTACGCGATCGGCGAGAAGATCGTCGGCGGGGACGGCACCTTGCCGGCGGAGGCCGCTTTGGAGAGCGTGAGACAAGCGGCGGGGCGCCTTCTGGTAATCGATGCGGCAGAGCGAGGTGGGGGTCAGGCGAACGCGCTCGTCTTCGGTGCGCTGGCCGCCGCGGGCGTCCTGCCGCTCGCGCTCGACGATTGCCGCCGGGCGATCGCATCGGTGGGCATCTCCCCGCGGGCGAATCTCGCTGGATTCGAGCGCGGCACAGAGGCGAAGACAGCCGCACCGCCGGAGAGCACGGCGACGCGGGAAAGCGAGCTGCTGCCCTGCCCGGCAGCGCTCCTCACCGAACTCGCGGCGCTGCCGAAGCGACACCATCCCGTGATCGCTCATGCAACGGCTCGCTTGAGCGATTACCAGGACTTCGCCTACGCGAGGCGATATCTCGAGCGTCTCAGCGCGGTAGCACTCCAGGACAATGCTGGACCCGGCCTCGCTGCGGAGAGGACCCTCACCGGCATCGTCGCCCCTCGCCTCGCAAGCTGGATGATGTACGAGGACGTGATCCGCGTGGCCCAGCTCAAGACGCGCCCGGGGCGTCTTAAGCGCATTCGCGCCGAGCTCGAGGCAGGGGCCGCGGAGCCCGTGGCCGTCACGGACTACTTGAAGCCCGGACGCGACGAGCTGCGCAGCCTGCTGCCGCCATGGCTCGGCCGGCTTGTGCCGCCGCCGAAGTCGGGGCACCGCCGGGGCGGCATCGCGCTCAAGCTGCCGACGAGCCGGCCCTGGGGCTACGGGGCGCTCAAGCTGCTCGCCTCGCTGAGGCGGTGGCGTCCGTACACCACGCGCTTCGGCGAGGAGGACCGCGCGATCGATGAGTGGATCGCCGCGATCAAAGCGACAGTACCGCTTGATTACGCGCTCGCCTGCCGGCTCGCGGAGCTCGCCGTGCTCGCGCGCGGCTACGGCGACGTGCGCGCCCGCGGGCTCCGGCGCTTGGGCGGGCTGCTCGCCGGGTGGAGCAAGCGCTTGACATCGGATGGGGCGACGCTCGCGCGCGAGGCCGCCTCTCTCTTGGATGCCGCGCGCAACGACCCCGACGCGGGCTCAGCACCCGTTTAG
This sequence comes from Alphaproteobacteria bacterium, assembly GCA_035272805.1. Lineage (GTDB taxonomy): Bacteria > Pseudomonadota > Alphaproteobacteria > JACZXZ01 > JACZXZ01 > DASPPM01. The sequence continues at coordinate 6,443 of DATEQI010000111.1, forward strand.
AAAGCCCGTTTAGAAGGATAGTCGCCATGACCGCTCGAGCCGCGAGAGTGAGACGAAGCGAGCCGTCGCACGGAATGTTCGCGCCCGACATCGAGACGATGCCGCGCGAGCGATTGCGGGCTCTGCAGCTCGACCGCCTGCGCCGCGTGCTTCACCACGCCTACGCCAAGGTCGCTCACTACAAACGGAGCTTCGAGGCGGCCGGCCTCGGGCCGTCGTCGCTTCGCGGGCTCGACGACCTCGCCCGCTTTCCCTTCACCGTCAAGGGCGACCTGCGCGACAATTATCCCTTCGGCATGTTCGCAGTGCCGCGGGAAAACCTGCTCCGCCTCCACGCCTCCTCGGGTACCACCGGCAAATCGACGGTGGTCGGCTACACGGCGAATGATCTTTCCACCTGGGCGTCGCTCATGGCGCGCTCGCTCGCGTGCGCCGGCGCGCGGCCGGGCGAAATCGTGCACAACGCTTACGGCTACGGGCTTTTCACGGGCGGGCTCGGAGCGCATGACGGTGCCGAGCGGCTGGGTTGCACGGTCGTTCCCGTATCCGGCGGGGGTACGGAGCGGCAGGTGGCACTCATTCACGATTTCGGCGCGAGCGTGCTCTGTGCGACGCCGTCCTACGCCCTCAACATCGCGGAGGTCGCCCGAGGCATGGGTGCC
>DATEQI010000112.1:0-5321 GCA_035272805.1 Alphaproteobacteria bacterium
AGGGTTGCGAAGGGTTGGCGAGGCGAAGCCGAGCCTTACCCGTTTGACGCCTGCCAAGCGTCCACTGGACGCTTGGCCCGAACATGCCAGTGGCATGTTCGGCCGGCGTCAAAGGGTGAGGGGGTGGCGATTTCACTCTCAGTGAAACTGCTCTAAGATGCGCGCCTGGGGAAACGGGGGGACCGACGGTGGTCCACAGGAGAGAGATGCCATGGGCAAGACGTTGACACTCACCGCGAGCGACGGCCACAAGCTTTCCGCCTACCGCGCCGATCCGGCCGGCAAGCCCAAGGGCGGGCTCGTGGTCATTCAGGAGATCTTCGGCGTCAACAGCCACATCCGCGAGGTGTGCGACGGCTTCGCCAAGGACGGCTATGCGGCCCTTGCACCGGCCCTTTTCGACCGCGCAGAGCGCGGCGTCGATCTCGGCTATACGGCCCCCGACATCGAGGCCGGTCGCAATTTGCGCGGCAAGATCGGCTGGGACGCCGTGCTCAAGGACGTGGCGGCGGCGATCAAGGCGCTAGCGGACGCGGGCAAGCTCGGCATCGTCGGCTATTGCTGGGGCGGCACGGTCGCCTGGCGCGCGGCCACCCAGCTCTCCGGCCTCTCGGCCGCCGTCGGCTACTACGGCGGCCAGATCGCCGAGTTCAAGGACGAGAAGCCCAAGGTCCCCGTCCTGCTGCACTTCGGCGAGATCGACGCCTCGATCCCGCTCGCGGACGTGGAGAAGATCAAGGCGGCCCAGCCGAAGCTGCCGATCCACGTCTACCCTGGCGCCGGTCACGGCTTCAGCTGCGACCATCGCCCAAGCTTCCACAAGGCGAGCCACGAGCTCGCGCGCAAGCGCACGATGGAGTTCTTCGCCAAGCACGTCGGCTGAGGACGCGAAGGAGGGGGGTACCGTGGCCAAGATCGACTCGCTGGAGGCACTCGGCAAGCTCTACAAGGCGCCCTCCGAGCGCGCGCGGCTCAAGCAGCTCGACCGGCTCGATCGCCATTGCCGCCGCTTCGTCGAGCTCTCCCCGCTCCTGATCCTCGCCTCCTCGAGCCCCGCGGGCGGTGCCGACGCCTCGCCGCGCGGCGGCGTGCCCGGCTTCGTGCGCGTGCTCGACGAGTGCACGCTTGCGATTCCCGACCGGCCGGGGAACAACCGCATCGATTCGCTCGCCAACATCCTGGCGTGCCCCGAGGTCGGCCTGCTCTTCCTGGTCCCCGGCATGGACGAGCTCCTCCGCGTGGCCGGCAGCGCCGAGATCCGCGACGATGCCGAGCTCTGCCAATCCTTCGCGGTCGGCGAGAGGCGCCCGACGACCGTGCTTCTCGTCCACGTGCGCGAGGCCTTCCTCCACTGCGGCAAGGCCCTCATGCGCGCGCGCCTGTGGGAGGCGGACGCCAAGATCGATCGCGCGACGCTGCCGAGCATGGGCGAGATGCTCAAGGAGCAGATCGGCCTCGCGACACCGGCGGAATCGCAAGCGGCCATGCTCAGGCACTACCGGGAGAACCTCTACTGACGCTCGCGCTGACCAGCGAGGAGCGCGCCTGGGCGGCGGGCGAGGGCGCGTCGCAGGCGCTTGCGATGGCGACCCGCATCGTGGCCGAGAGCGCGCGCATCCTCGGTGCTGACCGGCTTATTGCGGTCGCCTCGGCCCACATCGACGGCTGCCTCTACCACGGCGACAGCGGCACCGAGTTCGCCGAGAAGCTGGTCGCGGGCGGCGGGCGTGTCGCGGTGCCGGCGACCCTCAATGTGGGTGCGCTCGACCTCATCCACCCCAAGCGCGTGCACGCCGATCGCCATCGTTACGAGATGGCGCTGCGCATGATGCGCGCCTACGAGGCGCTCGGCTGCCGGCCCACCTGGACCTGCGCCCCCTACCAGGCCGGCCACCGCCCCAAGCTCGGCGAGCAGGTCGCCTGGGGCGAGAGCAACGCCGTCGCCTTCGCCAACTCGGTGCTCGGCGCGCGCACCAACCGTTACGGCGATTTCCTCGACATCGCGGCGGCGATCGCGGGGCGCGTGCCTTATGCCGGCCTGCACCTCGCGGAGAACCGCCGCGCGCGCGTGGTGCTCGACACCGCCCAGCTCTCGGCGGCGCTCAAGGCGAGCGACGCCTTCTACCCGGTGCTCGGCTCGCTGCTTGGCCGCGAGGTCGGCAGCACCGTCGCCGTGATCGAGGGGCTGCCGCGAGCGGTTTCCGAGGACCGGCTCAAGGCGCTGGGGGCTGCCGCCGCGTCCACCGGCGCGGTCGGTCTCTTCCACGTCGCGGGCACCACGCCCGAGGCGCCCACGCTCGCCGCCGCCCTCGGCGGTCTAGAGCCCGAGCGCGTCATCCGCGTGACCCCGCAAATGCTGCGCAGCACGCGCGACAGCCTCTCGACGACGTCGGACGGGCGCATCGATGCCATCGCACTCGGCAGCCCGCATTTCTCCAGAGACGAGTTCGCCGAGCTCGAGCGGCTCGCCGCCGGCCGCCGTTTCGTCCTTCCCTTCTACGTCTGTACCGGCCGCGGCGTGCTCGCAGCACTCGAGGCCGGAGGCCGGCTCGCCGCACTCGAGCGCCAGGGCGTCATCGCGGTCGCCGACACCTGCGTGGTGGTGACCCCGATCCTCCCCGCGGGCGGCGGGGTGCTGATGACCAACTCGGGCAAATTCGCCCACTACACGCCGGGCAACACGGGCTGGCAGGTCGTCTACGGCAGTCTCGCCGATTGCGTCGCCACCGCACTCACCGGCCGCCTCGAGCGGGACGAGCGGCTGTGGCAGTAGCCGCGCGCGAGCTCGCGGCCAAGGTGGTGATCGACGGCACGGCCGAGGGGCGCATCTTGCGCCTGGCCGAGCCGATCAGCTTCTGGGGCGGGATCGATCCGCAAAGCGGTATCGTGATCGACGTGCGCCATCCCGACCGCGGCCGCTCGATCAGCGGGCGCGTGCTCTGCCTCCCCGGCATGATCGGCTCGAGCTCGGCGAGTGCGGTCATGCTCGAGCTCCTGCGCGCGGGGCTAGCACCCGCAGCGCTTGTGTTGGGCGAGACGGATGCGATCCTGGCGCTGGGTGTGGTGGTCGGGCGCGAGATGGGCTATCCGGCGATCCCGGTGCTCGAGCTCGCTCTCGCCGAGCAGGAGAAGCTGCCGCAAGACGCCTTCGTGCACATCAAGCAAGGCGGCGTCATCGAGATCGCGTAGTGTCCCGATTCGGAAGTCCGTCTCACCCGGAAATAGCCGTCATTGCGAGCGCAGCGAACCCCGGCGTACGCCGGGGCAGCGCGCCTAGTGCGAAACCTTTTCTGGATTGCTTCGGCGCCCTTCGGGCGCCTCGCAATGACAAGTGTTTTCCTGATGTCGTGAATTTCAGAACCAGGACACGAGCCCCCCTCATCCCTCGGCGAAGATGAGCCAGAAGCCGCAGCTGGCCTCGGGCGCTACGGCGACGGCGCCGTCGACCTCGCGCTGAAAGGGCACGCCGCGCTCGGCAAGGAGGGCGGCCGTCCGCTCGGGCGAGGGCACGCCGAGCGTCATGGCGGCGAGATAGGGCGGCTTAATACCCTCGAACGGGCGTGCCTTGGGGTGCAGCACCGTGAGCTCGTCGGGATCGAGGAAGAGGATCGAGTGGCGCCCGACGCGGAGCGTGATGAGCCGGTCCGTCGGCGTCACGGCACCTTGGCCGAAGAGCTTCTCGTAAGCGTCGGTGAGCGCTGCGGGCCGCTCGACCACCACGCTGAGCGAGACGATGCGCGCCGCCCCGTTCGCGTGGGCGAGCCACTGAGGCCGGCGCACGAGCTCGGGTGTCAAGTGCTGGCAGACGAAGGCCGAGAGGCCGGGTGCCGCCGCCTCGGGGAGGCGGACGAGCCGAAAGCGCGGCAGCACCGTGCCCTCGGCGAGCTCGAGCCGGCGCTCGAGCGCCGTCGGGCCTTCCGCCGCAATACCGCGCGCGCGCAACTCTGCGGCGGCGCGATCGGCATCGGAGGAGGCGAAGGCGACGCCCATGAGGCCCTCGCGGGTGGCGAGGAACTTGTCGAGGTTGTTGGTGAACTGGCTCGCATCCACGATGCCGAGCAGCTCGATATAGTCGCGCTCGAACATGATGCAGTAATTGGCGGTACCCCAGCCGATGTGGCTGCCGCGCGGGCTCAGGGTGAAGCCGAGCCGCTCGTAGCCGGCGCGCGCCTCCTCGAGCGCGCGCACGCCCACGATCGCATGGTCGATGCCGGTGATTGCTGGCGCCATGTTAGCCTTCCCTGGCCGCAGTGCGGCACGCCGCGGAGTGCCTTCAGCTCGTCTTGCCCAGCACCCGCCCGGCCACCGCCGAGAGCTTGCGCGCCATGCCGGGGTCGCGCGCCTCGGGTGCGGTGATGATCGCGTTCTCGAGCGCTGTGTGGCAGCCGTAGGGGCAGCTCTCGCGCCGGCCCGCGAGCCGGGGGGCGACGGCGTGCACGAGATCGCGCGCCTTGTGCGCGTTGTCGAACAGCACCTTGACGATGGCCTCGACCGAGGCGTCCTCCTCGTGGGGATGCCAGCAATCGTAGTCCGTCACCATAGCTATGGTCGCGTAGCACATCTCGGCCTCCCGCGCGAGCTTCGCCTCCGGCATGTTGGTCATTCCGATGACGTCGCAGCCCCAGCTCCGGTAAAGCTCGGATTCGGCGCGCGAGGAGAATTGCGGGCCTTCTATGACGAGATAGGTGCCGCCGCGCGCGAGCGGGATGTCGAGGGCCGTTGCCGCCTCGGCGAGATGGTCGCCAAGCCGCCTGCACACGGGATCCGCCATCGAGACGTGCGCCACGAGGCCGCTTCCGAAGAAGCTCTTGGCGCGCGCGAAGGTGCGGTCGATGAACTGGTCGACGATCACGAAGGTGCCCGGCGGCAGCCCCTCGCGCAGCGAGCCCACCGCACTCACCGAGATGATCTCGGTGCAGCCGGCGCGCTTCAAGGCGTCGATGTTGGCGCGGAAGTTGAGCTCGGAGGGAGGCACGCGATGGCCGCGGCCGTGGCGCGGCAGGAAGACGAGGCGGGCGCCCTCGAGCTCGCCCAAGAGGAGCTCGTCGGAGGGCTGGCCGAACGGCGTGTTCACCTCGACCCAGCGCGTGCCGCCGAGCCCGTCGATGTCATAGAGTCCGCTGCCACCGATGATGCCGATGACCGGCGGCGTGCCCGGTGCCGTCATCTTCTCCCCCTGGTCTTTGCTTCGATCATAGCAACTAGGGCGACGCCCTCAATCCTGCGCGGCTTCCTCCCTACTCTCTCCCCAAGAGGACCTCAAGAGGGGAGGGAAAGTTCGAGAGCATGCGTATTTCGGCGGGGACAAAAAAGTTTTCTGC
>DATEQI010000113.1:0-12273 GCA_035272805.1 Alphaproteobacteria bacterium
CGGCACCGCTTGGAGCGCTTCCGATCATGCCCTGCAATATTTGGCTTGTGGATCATTCCGTCCGCCATTATATCGACGGCTTGTTATCGACGGCTTGATGGACGGGGGGCGCATGGCGGGATTGCGGTGCGCCCGGCCTCAGCCGACGATTTTCCCTATTGACGAGCCTTAATACCAGTGAACCCCGATATTTCGGAGCTGAGCCCCGCGAGAGGGAATCTTTTGCCTCAGCGGTGGTACCGCCAGATGGGGCCGTTGATTGCGTCGGCTCTCGTGTGGTGGGTGGCGCGCGCGCACCGGATGGCTTGGCCCATCGTCATCGGCAGCATCCTCGTCGCGATCGCCGGCGGCCTCTATGCCGCCGGCCATCTTCGCATGAACACCGACATCGACGCTTTGCTGTCATCGGAGCTGCCTTACCGCAAGACGCTCAAGGCCTTCGAGCAGGCATTTCCCCAGCTTCAGGACAATCTCGTGGTCGTCCTCGAGGGCGACAGCCCGGACCGCGTGGAGGACGCGGCCAATGCCCTCGCGGTCAAGCTTAGGGAGAATGACAAGCTCTTCCAAGACGTGTTCTATCCGATGGGCGATCCTTACTTCCGTCGCGAGGGCCTGCTCTTCCTCAAGACCAAGGACCTGCAAGAGCTCTCGGACCGTATGGTCGATGCGGTCCCGCTGTTCGCGACTTTCTCCAACGACCGCACTTTGCGCGGTTTTTTCGACGTACTCGGCGATGTGGTCGACGGCGTCAAGCTCCGCAAGGTCGATCCCGACTTGCTCGTGCGCCCGCTCGACGCGATCGCCGACACGGTGGAGGCGCAGCTCCAAGGTAAGCCCGCGCGCCTGAGCTGGCGCGATCTCGTAAGCCGGACGAGCGATGCTGCGTCCGACAAGCGTCAGATCATTCAGCTCAGGCCCTACCTCGATCGGCAATCATTCGCTCCGGCCGACAGAGCCATCAAGGCCGTACGCGCGGCGGCTACGGAACTCGACCTCGATCCGGCCCACGGCGTGCGCGTGCGCATTACAGGCTCGCCTGTGCTCGATGAGGACGACCTCAAAACGGTCAGGAACGGCGTCGGGCTGGCAAGCATGGTTTCCTTCATGCTCGTCTCCATCATCGTGTTCCTTGGCCTGCGCTCGCCCAAGCTCGTCTTCGCGACCCTCGCATCGCTGGTTATCAGCCTCGTTTGGACTGCGAGCTTCGCCGCCCTTGCGATTGGTTACCTCAACATGATATCGGTCGCCTTCGCCGTGCTCTTCATCGGTCTCGCCGTCGACTTCAGCATTCAGTTCGGGCTCCGTTACAAGGAGGGCGTGGATCACGGAGCGTCGCTCGAGAGCGCGCTCAAGGAGGCGGCTGCCGGTACTGGAGTGGCAGTGAGCCTGGCGGCGGTTTGCGCGGCGATCGGCTTCTTCGCTTTCGTGCCGACCGACTACATCGGCTTGGCACAGCTCGGCGTCATCGCGGGCGTCGGCATGTTCATCGGGCTTTTCGCGACGCTGACGCTTTTTCCGGCGATCCTCACGCTCTTGCCGATGAAAGCCGACCCGCGGCCTCGCGTGAACAGAAATCTTTACACGGTCGCGAGCTGGCTCGAGCGCCACGCGCACGCCGTGTGCTGGGGGGCGCTCGCCGTCGGCCTCCTCGCGCTTGCGGCCTTTCCCTTCGCCCGCTTCGATATCGATCCGATCAACCTGAAGAGCCCCTACACCGAGTCCGTCCAGGTCTATCTGGACATGACCAAGGACTCGCGTACCTCGCCCTATTCGATCAGCATCGTGGCGCCGAGCCTCGAGGAGGCGGACGCGCTCGCCCAGCGGCTCGACAAGCTGCCCGAGGTGGCAAGCACCGTGACGCTCAGCTCGTTTCTACCCGGGGACCAAGAGGCCAAGCTGCCCCTCATCGCTCGGACGGCGGCCGTCCTCATGCCCATACTGGAGAGGAAAGAGCGGCGGCGGGCGCCCAGCGATCAGCAGCGTCGCAAGGCGACGGAGGAAGCGCGCACCACGCTTGCGGCACTCGCCGCCTCGCCCGCGGCGGGCAAGGCCTCGGCCCCGACCGGGCGGCTCGCGGAGCTGCTCGCCCGCTACCAGGATGGCCCCGGCCGGGACCTCAATGCCTATAGCAGGCTCGAGGCCGCGCTCATCGGCAGCCTGTCGGCCAAGCTCGACAGCCTCACCGAGCTTATGCAGCCGGCGGTCGTGTCGGTCGCTGAGCTGCCGCCCAACGTCCGCGCGCGCTACGTCGCGTCCGACGGCCGAGCGCGCGTCCAGGTCTTCCCGGCGGAGACGCTCAACAACGCCAAGGCACTGCGGGGCTTCGTCAACGCGGTGCGCGCGATCGCGCCCAACGCCACCGACTCTCCCGTGGAGCTCTTCGAGGGCGGCCGGATGGTGGTCGGCGCATTCGTGGAAGCGGGCTTGATCGCGCTCGCGGCGATCAGCCTCTTGCTCATCCTCGTGTTGAGGAGCTTGCGCGATTCGCTTCTCGTGCTGCTGCCCTTGACGCTCGCCGCAGCACTCACGGTGGCGCTCGTCGTGATAACCGGGCACTCATTCAATTTCGCCAACATCATAGCACTTCCGCTCCTCTTCAGCCTGGGGGTCGCCTTCGGCATCTATTTCGTATTGCGCCACCGTGAAACGCCGGCACTGGTGGACCTCATGCATACCAGCACCCCGCGCGCGATCCTGTTCTCGGCCCTCGTCACCATGGTCGCCTTCTCGACGCTCATGCTCTCGAGCCATCGGGGAACGGCGAGCATGGGCTTTCTCCTCGGCACCAGCCTCGCTCTCGCCGTCGTTTGCACGCTCGTCGTTCTCCCCGCACTGCTTGCCTGGGTCGAGCGGCGCCGCGGACGTTCCCGCTAATCCTCACCAACGAGCGGCGGCCGCCGGCCCAGCGAGCGCCGTCGCGGCGCGCGCAGGCGGCGCGCGCAAAATTGTTCGATATGTGTCACCAAGGCGTCGTTCCAGGCCTTCGTTCACTGAGACGTGCGGCATGGCGGACTGTGCGCAGGCAGCGGACGAGCGCGGTGGCTTGGCCGCTTCGCGTCGGGAGCGCGGCCCTCCGGCGCGAACATCGGGCTTGTCGATCACGGCGCACGCCCTTATATGCACGCCTTAATGGCTGAAGGGCGCGTCATGAGCCGGCGTCGCCGGCAGCCGCGACCAACTTCCTCTATTCATGAGCATCCTACCTGTGCACGCCGAGATCCCGGAGCAGTATCCCAGGGGCGGGGAGATCTTGACCGAGCGGGTATACCGCCAAGCGGGACCCTTTGCAGCACTCGCGCTCGCCTGGTGGGTGGAGCGCGTGCGCCGGCTGGCTTGGCCCATCGTGATCGGCGCCCTCCTCGTCGCGATCGCCGGCGGCGTTTACACCGCCGGCCATCTCGGCATGAATACCGACAATGATGCGCTGCTCTCCTCAGAGCTGCCTTACCGCAAGACGGTCAAGGAGTTCGAGCAGGCATTCCCCCTGCTGCCGGGCAATCTCGTCGTCATCGTCGAAGGCGACAGCCCGGACCGGGCCGAGGACGCGGCCAATGCGCTCGTTGCCAAGCTCGGAGAGGATGGCGCGCTCTTCCAAGACATCTTTTTCCCAACCGGCGATCCGTTCTTCCAGCGCGAGGGTCTGCTCTTCCTCGATATCAAGGAGCTCCAGGATCTCTCGGACCGCTTAGCACAGGCCCAGCCGCTGCTCGGCACCCTCGTCGAGGATCGCAGTCTGCGCGGGCTTTTCGGCGTGCTTGGCGAGGCCGCCGAGGGGATCAGGCTGGGCGAGGTCGATCCCGGCCTCCTGGTGCGTCCGCTCGATGCGATCGCGGACGCGGTGGCGGCGCAACTCGCGAGCAAGCCCGCGCGGCTCAGCTGGCGCGACCTTATGACGGGCCTGCCCGATCGTCCCTCGGACCGGCGCCAGATCATCCTGCTAAAGCCCCGTCTCGACTACAAATTGCTTTCCCCGGCTGCGCAGGCGATCAAGGCCATACACGAGACGGCGGCAGCGCTCAACCTCGATCCGGCGCACGGCGTACGCGTGGGGGTCACGGGCGCGCCGGCGCTCGACGAGGACGACCTCAGAAGCGTCAAGAACGGCGCCGGGCTGGCGAGCCTGGTCTCGCTCGGGCTCGTCACCGTACTCGTATTCCTCGGCCTGCGCTCGCCCCGGCTCGTCTTCGCGACGATCGCGACGCTGCTGTTGAGCCTCGTATGGACGGCGAGCTTCGCAGCGCTTGCCATCGGCTATCTCAATTTGATCTCGGTCGCCTTCGCCGTGCTCTTCATCGGCGTTGCGGTCGATTTCAGCATCCAATTCGCGCTGCGCTACAAGGAGAGCGTCGATCAGGGGGCGGCACTCGGCGCGGGTTTGCGGAGCGCTGCGTCCGGGACGGGAGTGGCCGTGAGCCTGGCGGCAATCTGTGCTGCGGTCGGCTTCTTTTCCTTCGTGCCCACCGACTACGTCGGCTTGTCGCAGCTCGGCATCATCGCGGGCGTCGGCGCGTTCATCGGCCTCTTCGCTACGCTCACGCTGCTGCCGGCAATCATTACGTTGATACCTGCCAAGCCCGGCATGAGGCCGAACGACGACCGCAACGGAAACGGGGTGACGAGTTTCCTCGATCGCCATGCGCGCGCCGTCTGCTGGGGCGCGCTCGCGCTCGGCCTCGTCTCGCTCGCGGCCTTTCCTTTCGCCCGCTTCGACATCGATCCGATCAATCTCAAGAATCCCCATACCGAGTCGGTCCGGACCTATCTCGAAATGACCAAGGACTCGAGCATCTCGCCGTACTCGATCAACATCGTGGCGCCCAGCCTTGCTGAGGCGGACACGCTTGCCAAGCGGCTCGACCGGCTGCCCGAGGTGGACAGCACGGTGACGCTCAGCTCGTTCATTCCCCAAGAGCAGGAGAAGAAGCTCGCCCTCATCGACCAGACGGCGACCTTCCTCACGCCCGTGTTGCAGGAGCGCGAACCGAAGGCGCCGCCAAGCGACGCCGAGCGCCGCACGGCGGCGGAGGATCTCAAGGGCAGGCTCGAGGAGCTCGCCGCCTCGCCCAAGGCAGGAGCGGCATCGGCATCCGCAGAGCGGCTGGCGGGGCTGCTTGCGCGCTTCGCCGACGGGCCCGGCCAAAAGGCGGAGGCCTATTCCCGGCTCGAGACCGCCCTCGTCGGCAACCTGCCAGGGCGCCTCGACAGCCTGCTCGAGCTCATGCAGGCGGGACCCGTCAGCTACGGCACGTTGCCCCCGAGCCTCAAGGAGCGCTATCTGGCGGCCGACGGCCGCGCCCGCATCGAGGTCTTCCCCGCCGAGAACCTCACCAATGAAAGCGCGCTGCGCCGCTTCGTCGACGCGGTCCGCAGGGTCGCGCCGAACGCCACCGATGCGCCGGTGGAGCTGCTCGAGGGCGGCAGGCTCGTCGTCGGCGCCTTCGAAAAGGCGGGCGCCGTCGCATTCGTGGCGATCGGCGTGCTGCTCATCGTCGTGTTGCGGAGCCTGCGCGACTCGCTTCTCGTGCTGCTGCCGCTCGTGCTCGCCGCCTCGCTCACGGTGGCGCTAGTCGTGCTCACGGGGCAGGCGTTCAACTTCGCCAACATCATAGCGCTCCCGCTTCTCTTCAGCCTCGGCGTTGCCTTCGGCATCTATCTTGTGCTGCGCCACCGCGAGACTCCGCGGGTCGCGGATCTGTTGCGCACGAGCACGCCGCGCGCGGTGCTGTTCTCGGCACTCACGACCATGGTGTCCTTTTCGAGCCTCATGGTGTCGAGCCACCGAGGGACGGCGAGCATGGGATACCTGCTCGGCATCTGCCTCTCCTTGGCACTTCTTTGCACGCTCGTCGTCCTTCCGGCGCTGCTCACGTGGCGCGAGCAAGTCCGCCGGCGCCGGCACTCGGTCCCCCGATGAGCGCGCGCGACGGGGCCTCGGCAGCGCTGGGGACGACACCATGAGGGCGCTCTTGACCGGCGCCTCCGGCTTCATCGGCTCGGCCGTGCTGCGCCGGCTCGTCGGAGCGGGCGTCGAGGTAGCGGTACTCGTGCGCCGAGGCAGCGATCTGCGCAATCTGGAAGGTCTCGCCTGCGAGCTTCGCTACGGCGATCTCAGCGATCCTGCCTCGCTTGCCGCGGCGGTCTCAGGCTGCGAGGCGCTCTTCCACGTCGCCGCCGACTATCGGCTCTGGGTGCCCGAGCCGGAGGGGATCTACCGCACCAACGTTGAGGGAACGCGCAACCTGATGATGGCGGCCCTCGCGGCGCGGGTGTCGCGCGTCGTGTACACGAGCAGTGTCGCGACCCTCGGCCTCATGGCCGACGGCTCGCCTGCGGACGAGACGGCGCCATCATCGCTCGCCGACATGATCGGCCATTACAAGCGCTCCAAGTTCCTCGCCGAGGAGGAGGTGAGGGGGCTTGTGCGCAAGGGGGGACTTCCCGCCGTCATCGTCAACCCCTCGGCCCCGATCGGGCCCGGCGATGTGCGCCCGACGCCGACCGGGCGGATGATCGTCGAGGCGGCAAGCGGCAGGATGCCGGCCTATGTCGATACCGGCCTCAACGTCGTGCACGTCGACGACGTGGCGCTTGGCCATCTCCTCGCCTACGAGCGCGGCCGGGTCGGCGAGCGCTACATCCTGGGCGGCGACGATATGCCGCTCAGGCAAATCCTCGCGGAGGTGGCGCGGCTCGTGGGCCGCCCCGCCCCGCGCATCCGGCTCCCTCACAACCTCGTCCTTGCCATCGCGTACGTGGCCGAGGCCTTCGCGCGCATCGCGGGGAAGGGCGAGCCGATCGCGACCGTGGATGGCGTGCGTCTCGCCAAGAAATTCATGTACTTCAAGAGCGACAAGGCCAAGCGCGAGCTGGGCTACGGTTGGCGCCCGGCCGCTGAGGCGATCACGGATGCGGTCGAGTGGTTCCGCGCCCACGGCTATCTCGAGCGCGGGCGCGGCGTCTCGCGGGCACCTTCCCCATGACGGCAGGAGGGGTGGCGTCGCTTGCGGGATTGACTCAGAAGGCTCCTAACCCGATCTTTTGATGCGGCATCCCCGCCCAGGGCCGGATGCCGAGGCGTTGCGCCACAGCGGGGGCCTCCGTGGCTCGTGGGGAGGACGGAGCCTGCGGCAGGGCGAGCGGCTGAGCCCGTGGCGCGCGATGGCAATTCGTGTTATTCAGCCGGGCGGGGGCCCGGCTCTCGAGGCCGGTTTGGATGAGAAAATGGCTGGGCGATAAGGTCGGCGGCGGCCGGCACGGTGGCCGCGCGCTGCAGAAGCAGGCGAGCGAGCGAGCAAGAGGGGGTTCCATGCGGGTCGTCCTTGCCCAACCGAGGGGGTTCTGCGCCGGCGTCGAGCGCGCCATCGAGATCGTGGAGCGCGCGCTCAAGCGCTATGGCCCGCCGGTCTACGTCCGTCATGAGATCGTGCACAACAAGCGCGTGGTCGAGGACCTCAAGGCCAAGGGCGCCATCTTCGTCGAGGAGCTCGACGGTGTGCCGAAGGGCGCCATCACCGTGTTCAGCGCCCACGGGGTCGCCCAGACCGTCGAGGATGAAGCCAACCTGCGCGAGCTGCCGGTGATCGATGCGACCTGTCCTCTCGTCGCCAAGGTGCACAAGGAAGGGCAGCGCTACGCGGAGAACGGCTACGAGGTGGTGCTCATCGGTCACAAGGGACACCCCGAGGTCGAGGGCACCATGGGGCGCATACCGGGCAAGGTGCACCTCGTCTCCAAGGCCGGCGACGTGGCGAAGCTTCAGGTCTCGGACCCCGGCGAGCTCGCCTATGTGACGCAGACGACGCTCTCGGTCGACGACACCCGCGAGGTGATCGAGGCCTTGCGGCGCCGCTTCCCTCGCATACACGGGCCCGACGTCAAGGACATCTGCTACGCGACGCAGAACCGCCAGGCCGCCGTGCGCGAACTGGCGCGCGAGGTCGACGTCATCCTGGTGGTGGGTGCGAAGAACAGCTCGAACTCGAACCGCCTGCGCGAGATCGGCTCGGAGATGGGGGTGGCGAGCTATCTGATCGACGACGCGGGCCAGCTCGACGCGCGCTGGCTCAAGGGTGCTGAATCGGTCGGGATCACCGCCGGCGCCTCGGCACCCGAGGAGCTGGTGCAGGACCTCATCGCGCGGCTCAGGGATTTCGACGAGACCGAGGTGAGCGTGCTCGACGGGATCAGGGAGAACGTGCAGTTCAAGCTGCCCGCCGAGCTGCGCGACGAGGCTGTTGCCTGAGGGGGATGGGCGGCGGGACCGGTGGAAACGGAAAAGGCAACGAGATGGGCGTACCTCTCTTCCAAATGACGCGCGTCGGCGCGTTTGTGCTCAAGCAGCGCCTCAAGGGCAACGCGCGCTATCCGCTCGTGCTCATGCTCGAGCCGTTGTTCCGCTGCAACCTCGCCTGCGTCGGCTGCGGCAAGATCGACTATCCCGATGAGATCCTGAACAAGCGCCTCTCGGTCGCGGAATGCCTGCAAGCGGTCGACGAATGCGGCGCGCCGGTAGTGTCGATTCCCGGCGGCGAGCCGCTGCTCCACAAGGAGATCGACAAGATCGTCGAGGGCATCGTCGCGCGCAAGAAGTTCGTCTACCTCTGCACCAACGCGCTCCTCTTGGAGAAGAAGCTCGACCTCTTCAAGCCCTCGCCCTACCTCACCTTCTCCGTCCATCTCGACGGTCTCAAGGAGGAGCACGACCATTCGGTGTGCCAGGACGGCGTCTTCGACCGCGTCGTGCCCGCGATCCGCAAGGCCAAGGAGCGCGGCTTCCGCGTCAGCGTGAACGCCACGCTCTTCGACGGGCTCGACCCCGAGCGCATCGCCGCCTTCCTCGATTTCGCCAGCTTCGAGCTCAAGGTCGACGCCATCACCATTTCGCCGGGCTACGCCTACGAGCGCGCGCCGGACCAGCAGCACTTCCTCACGCGGCACAAGACCAAGGAGCTCTTCCGCGACGTCTTCCGGCGCGGGCGCGGCAAGAAGTGGCGCTTCTCGCAGTCGAGTCTCTTCCTCGACTTCCTCGCCGGCAATCAGCAATACCACTGCACCCCGTGGGGCAACCCGACGCGCAACGTGTTCGGCTGGCAGCGCCCCTGCTATCTCCTCGGCGAAGGCTATGCGCGGAGCTTCAAGGAGCTCATGGAGACGACCGACTGGGACAAGTACGGGACGGGCAATTACGAGAAATGCGCCAACTGCATGGTGCATTGCGGCTACGAGCCGACGGCGGCGGACGACGCGGTAAGGCACCCGCTCAAGGCGCTCATGGTCTCGCTGCGCGGACCGCGGACCGAGGGTCAGATGGCGCCCGAGATTCCTCTCGATAAGCAGCGCCCGGCGGAGTACGTCTTCGACACGAACGTGCAGAAGGCGCTCGGCGAGCTACACGAGGAAGCCGAACGCCGGGCCAAGCTCGGCAGCGAGGCGGCCTAACACCGCCAGCGCGCGACGGTTGTCGCGGGCAAGTGCTATGAGCCGCGGCAGCTCCCACGGCCGCAAGAGAAGCCGAGCAAGGACCGGGAGCGCACGACGCCTGCCGTCGGGTGCGAGGCCGGCCAGTGCTGCCGACGGCAGCTGGCCCCCCAAGGGATCGAGGATGACGCGGAGTGCTGCGAAGGGCACGCCGGCCTCGGCTGCTGCGCGCGCCACCTCGTGGCTCTCCATATCGACGGCCACCGCACCGGTGCGGCTCGCGAGCGTCTCCTTCCCGGCCCTCGTCGCGACCATCATGTCGCGGCCGGCGATCCCTCCCACGCGCGCCCGGCCGGCGAGGGCCGCGGCAAGGCTCCGCTGCCAGCGCGGGTCGCTCTCGAGATGCGCGCCGTCGGGCAGGACGACCTCGCTCGCGAGCACGGCATCGCCCGTCTCGAGCGCGGGATCGAGCCCGCCCGCGACGCCGAAGCTCAAGAGCGCCGAGGCACCCGCGCGGAGGAGCTCGCGGGCGCCGCCGTAAGCGCGCCCCGCGCACCCGCCGGCGACGAAGATGAGGGGCCTGAGCGGCTCGGGGAGTGACGCGGCCGGGGCTGCGGCGCGCTCGGCCTCGGCCACCATGCCCACCACGATGCCGATTCTCATCAGATGCCGTAAGGGACGGTCTTGTCGTTGCTGCGCGTCAGGTTGCGGTAACGCGCCAGCGCCCAGAGCGGGAAGAACTGGCAATAGCCGTGATAGCGCAGGTAGAAGACGCGCGGGAAGCCGACGGCCGTGAACCACGGCTCCTGCCACGCGCAGCCCTCTCGGGGGGCCTCGAGCAGATAGGCGATGCCGCGCTTGACGGCAAGGCTATCGGCCTCGCCCGCCGCCATCAGCGCGAGCAGCGCCCAGGCCGTCTGCGAGGGTGTCGAGGCTTTGCATTCACTGCGCCGTTCCGGCCAATAGCTGGCTCCGTCCTCGCCCCAGCCGCCGTCCTCGCGCTGGCGTCCCTTGAGCCACTCGACGGCTCTCTGGATGTAAGGCTGTTGAGCATCCTCGTGCACCGCGTTCAGCGCGCACAGCACCGACCAGGTTCCGTAGATGTAATTGGTGCCCCAGCGCCCGAACCATGAGCCGTCCGCCTCCTGCTCGCGCTTGAGAAACGCGATCGCGCGCGCCATCGTCGGGTGCTCGCGCGCGTAGCCGAGCTGCGCCAAGAAGCCGAGACAGCGGGCACTCACGTCCGCCGTCGGCGGATCGAGGAGCGCGCCGTGGTCCGCGAAGGGGATGTGGTTCAGGTAGTACTTGCTATTCTCGGCATCGAACGAGCCCCAGCCGCCGTTCTCGCTCTGCATGCCGACGATCCATTCGGCGGCCCTGAGGATCGCCTCGCGATGGGCGGGATCGCCCGCCCGGTCGAGCGCCATGCCGACGAGGGCGGTGTCGTCGACATCGGGATAGTAGTCGTTGCCGTACTGGAACGCCCAGCCGCCCGGGCGCAGGCCGGGACGCTGCCAGGCCCAATCGCCCTTCACCTCGAGGATTTGCCGCTCGGCGAGCCACGCCATCGCGTTCGCCGCATTCGCCCCGTCGCGCGGCGTCTCCGCCTCCATGAGCGCCAGGGCCGCGAGGCCGGTGTCCCAAATGGGCGACATGCAGGGCTGGCAATAGCCGACGCCGTCCTTGAGTATGAGGAGCTTGCGCAAGGCCGCCTTGGCAACCGCGAGATCGGGGTGATCCTTGGCGTAGCCGAGCGCAGCGAAGGCCATGACCGTATTGGCGATCGCCGGGAAGATGCCGCCGAGCCCGTCCTCGCCGTTGAGCCGCTCCTTCACCCAGGCGACGGCGAGCGTGATCGCCTTCTCGCGCTTGCCCTTGGGGAAGAAGGGCTCGACGATCTGCAAGAGCTTGTCGAGGGCGAGGAAGAAATCGCCCATACGCGCCCCCGTGGGGTTCACCTGGTAATGGCGCACCTCCTCCGACGTCGTGGCGAAGAGCTCGTGAACGTCCACCCGGCGCGGGTTCTGCGCCTTCGGCTTGAGCGCGGTCAGGATCAGGAGCGGAACGATCACCGTGCGCGACCAGTAGCTCACCTTGCTCAGGTGGAAGGGGAACCAGCGCGGCAGCAGCATGATCTCGACCGGCATGACCGGAACGCCGCGCCACGGGATTTGCGCATACAAGGCGAGCGCAAAGCGGGTGAACACGTTGCAGCGCTCGGCCCCGCCGTGCGCGAGGATCGCCTCGCGCGCGCGCTTCATGTGCGGCGCGTCTGGATCGTCGCCGGCGAGCTTGAGTGCCAGATAGGCCTTGACCGACGCCGAGATGTTGAAGTCGCCGCCGTGAAATAGCGGCCAGCCGCCATGCTCGCCCTGGAGCCGGCGCAGGTAGACGGCGAGGCTCCGTTCGAGCTCCGTGTCGATCTCGTCGAGAAAATGCTCGAGCATGATGTATTCGGCCGGGATCGTGGCGTCGGCCTCGAGCTCGAAGACCCAATGGCCGTCCTCCCGCTGCAGCGCCTTGAGCGCTGCCGCGACTTCGGCGATCACGGGATCGAGCCGGTTCTTGAGAAGGTGATCGCGGGCATCAACCAAGGGGCGTCACATCCTCCATCGAGCCCAAGCAAAGCGTTCGCGCAAGCGGCGACCCTAACACGACAAAGCCGCGGAACCCATACGGGCGCCGGGCTTTTGCCGATTGTCCAGGGGCGCAATTCTAGCGGCTATTCAAGGGTTTTTCAATCTTGCCGGGTGATGGGTGGTGGGTCAGTTTCACCTCATCCTTCGAGACGGCCGCTTCGCGGCCTCCTCAGGATGAGGTGAAACCCGAGCTCCAAGTCCTCATCCTGAGGAGCGT
>DATEQI010000114.1:0-7145 GCA_035272805.1 Alphaproteobacteria bacterium
CGGAGGGCGGTGTCCATGTACTCCCGCGCCTTGGGGTCGCGCTTGATGGCAGCGCGCACGCGCGCGAGGCGCCAGACCCTGCGCGCGATCTTGACGTACTTGACGACCAGCCCGGCCCAATATTTCGGGTAGAACGCGAGCACGCTCTCGAGCGGGAAGCCGGGGCGGCGGTCCTTGCGCACCTTGATGCGCCCCAGCCCGCCTTCCAGGGGATGGACGCCCTCGATACTGAGGCAGCAGGAGAACCACATGAGGAGGAACAATATCTTGCCCGGGCTCATGTCCTTGGCGACGGCGCGACGCATCACCGTCTCCATGTGCTCGGGCGTGTAGTAGGTCTCCCAGGCAAGACGATAGGCCCGCTCCCATTCCTCCTTCGACATCACCGGATGGGTGGTGCACACGTGCTCGAGGTCGTACTTGTTCATGTCCGGATCGAGCGGCGCGCCCTTGAGCCAAAGGTGCTTGTGGTCCTCCGAGCCCGGCAGCGGCGTCAGGTAGAAGAACTCCAAGAGATCGAGCGGCAGCTCGCGCTGGACGATCTTGATGTCGCGGACGATCGACTCGGGCGTGTCGGTGGGGAAGCCCAGGATGTAGCCGGCATAGATGTAGCAGCCGACCCGCTTCCACTCCAGCATCATCGTGCGGTACTCGGCGATATGGTTCTGCCGCTTCTTGGCGCCGAGCAGGCTCTCCGGATTGATGTTCTCGAGCCCCATGAAGACGCGGGTGACGCCGGCGCGCGCGGCCTTCTCGATGAAGTTCGGCAGCTTGTGGCAGAGCGTGTCGACCTGGATGATGAAACGGAGAAAGATGCCCTCACCCTCGCGCATCTCGATCAAGCGGTCGAAGATCGCCTCCCAGTTGCGGTTGCGCGCGAAATTGTCGTCGGTGATGAAGAAATGATCGATCCTCTGGGCGAGATTGCTGCGGATGATCGCCTCGACGTCGTCGGCCGAGCGATAGCGCGACTTGCGGCCTTGCACGTTGATGATGGTGCAGAAGGAGCATTGGAAGGGACAGCCGCGCCCGGCATCGAAACTCGAGGTGCGCCCGAGGCTGCGCCCGACGCGCACCGCCGGCAGGATCGGGAGCACCGTGTCCTCGAGTGCCGGCAGCTCGTCCATGTAGTTGTAGATCGGCCTCATCCGGCCGGCGAGGGCGTCGCGCAGCACGCCGTCGAGCCGGCCCTCCGCCTCGCCTGCGAAGAGCGAGATGCCGAGGTCGAGCGCCTCCTTCATGTCGGCGGGCATCTCCGGCAGCATGGCAAGACAGCCGGAGACGTGGAAGCCGCCGATGCACACCTGGAGGCCCGCCGCGCGCAACTTCCGGGCGAGATCCATGGCGCGCGGGAATTGGTTCGACTGCACGCCGACGAGCCCGACCAGGCCGAGACCGCCGCTCTCGCGGATCGTGCGCGCGATCCGCTCCGGCCGGATGCGCGTGTTGGTCTCGTTGTGCGCCGTGATGACGAGCTCGACATCCTCCCCGAGCACGCCGCGCGCCTGGCAGTCGAGTGCCAAGCCATAAAGCGAGGCGAGCGAGTTGGCGGGAACCACCGAGCGCAGCCATTGGATGACGTAGCCGTCATCGTCGTAATGCGACGGCCTGATCAGAAAAAGCTGGAATCGTCTCCGCTCACTCGGTCCCAGGCGCGCCATCCCCCCCGCTCCCCTTGTGGCCGGTCAAGAATCCGCTAAAACTACGGTAAATCACCGGCTTTGCTCAAGTGGGTTGTTGCAGCCGGGCCAACCAGCCACAATAGCTAAGCCGGGTTCGCAATGCCGGCAACTACCTGACGCGGCGTATCGCCGAGCTCGAAACGACGCGTGAAATCCGGTGACGCGCCTTTCGCTGGGACATCAAGGGGAGAGCTCCGATGAGCCGTCCGGCTCCGAATTCGATGCATGCGCGGGACATCGCGCATTTCCTCCACCCGCAGACGAACCTCGTGGCGCATGAACAAGAGGGCCCGACCATCATCACGCGCGGCAAGGGCATCTACGTCTATGACGACCAGGGCCGGGAATATCTCGAAGGTGCCGCAGGGCTGTGGTGCGCCTCGCTCGGCTTCGCCAGCGAGCGCCTTGCCAAGGTCGCCTACGAGCAGATGCGCACGCTGGGTTTTTCCCACACCTTTCGGCACGTTTCGAATGAGACCGGCATCGACCTCGCGGAGAAGCTCATCGAGATCGCGCCGGTGCCGATGTCCAAAGTGCTCTTCCAGTGTTCCGGCTCCGAGGCGAACGACACCGCCATCAAGCTCGCCTGGTATTACCATGCGGCGATCGGCAAGCCGAGAAAGACCAAGATCATCGGCCGCAAGATGGGCTATCACGGCAGTACCTGCGCGGCGATCAGCGCTTCCGGGAAGCCCGAAATGCACGCCGACTTCAATCTGCCGCTCGCGTCGTTTCTCCACACCGAGTTCCCGCACTACTACAGGAACCACGAGGAAGGGGAGAGCGAGGCTGAGTTCGCCACGCGCATGGCAGACGCCCTCGAAGCGCTGATCCTGAGAGAAGGCCCCGAGACGGTGGCCGCTTTCATTGCCGAGCCTATCCAGGGTGCGGGCGGAGCGGTGCTCCCGCCGGAAGGCTACTTCGCCAAGGTCCAGGCCGTGCTGAGGGAATACGAGATTCTCTTCATCGCCGACGAGGTGATCTGCGGTTTTGGGCGGACCGGCAACATGTGGGGATCCGAGACCTTCCGTTTGAAGCCCGACATGATCACCTGCGCCAAGGCGCTCTCGGCCGGGATGCAACCGATCTCGGCGCTTTTGCTCAACGAGAAGATTTACCAGGCAATGCTCGAGGAGAGCCGGAAGATCGGCAGTTTTGCGCACGGCATGACGTATTCGGGACATCCGGTGACCACCGCTGTCGCGAGGGAAACGCTGCGCATCTACGACGAGATGGATCTCGTCGGGCATGTGAAGCGGGTCGGCCCGGTGATGCAGAAGGCGTTGAGCCGCTTCGCCGATCATCCTCTGGTCGGGGACGTACGTGGAATTGGACTCATCGCCGGCATCGATATCGTCGCCGACAAGAAGACGCGCGCGCCGCACGACGCAACGCGCAAGGTTCCGGCGATTTTCGAGCGCAATGCCAAGAAGCATGGCCTGATACTTCGCTTCATCCGGAATCGCGTTGCGTTTTCGCCCCCGCTGATCATCACGGAAGACGAAATCGGCGAGTTGGTGCGCCGGTTTGGACGGGCACTCGATGATACCCAGGCGGAACTATCCGGTGCTTGAGCTTTCAATTGGCCGAGGTTCGGCGCAGGGGAGCAGGTCAGGAAAGCCCCGGGGGCCCGCGATGACGGCCGAGCGCTGCTAGAGCATTTTCTGGGTAAGTGGACACAACGTTCCCCCCTCACCTACCCTCTCCCCCTGAAGGGGGAGAGGGTTGCGAAGGGTTGGCGAGGCGAAGCCGAGCCTTACCCGTTTGACGCCTGCCAAGCGTCCACTGGACGCTTGGCCCGAACATGCCAGTGGCATGTTCGGCCGGCGTCAAAGGGTGAGGGGGTGGCGATTCCACTCAGAGTGAAATTGCTCTACGCGCTGCCGCTGGCGTAAAGCCAGCGGGCGACGAGCGCCTCGGTGTCGCCGCCGAAGGCCTCGCGCGAGCCCTCGGAGAGGACGGTGCCGGTCCGCATCACGTAGACGTAGTCGGCGATCTCGAGCGCGCGCTTGATGTTCTGGTCGACGAGGAGGACCGCCTTGCCCAGTGCCGCGAGGCTCTTGATCAGCTCGTAGATGAGCGAGGCGACGCGCGGCTCGATGCCGGCCGTGGGCTCGTCGATGAGGAAGAGCGCCGGATCGTGCATCAGGCTGCGCGCGATCTCGAGCTGGCGCTGCTGTCCGCCGCTCAAGGTGCCCGCGGCCTGGCGCCGCTTCTCCGCCAGGATGGGGAAGCGTTCGCAGGCGCGGCGCACCAGCTCCTCGACGCGGCTCCGTTCCGAGCGGTAGTTCCAGGCGCCCAGCCGCAGGTTCACCGCGACGCTCAAATGGGGAAAGATGCTCGGGCGCTGCGGCAGGTAGGCGACCCCAAGCCGCCCCATCTCGTGCGGCGGCACCGCGCGCAGCGGCCGGCCGTCGAGCCGGATCTCGCCTGCCCGCGCCGGCAGGAACCCGAACAGCACCTTGAGCAGCGTCGACTTGCCGGTTCCGTTGGGCCCGAGCACGCAGCGGACCTGCCCGCGCATGGCTTCGACCGAGACGCCCCGCAGGATGTCGATGCCGGGCAGGTAGCCCGCGACCAGGTCCCGGGCGGCCAGGCAGGCTGCGCCATCCACCGGCTCGGTCGCCATCTCAGAGCCCCGCATAGGCGGCGAGCACGGCCTGATCCGTGCGAACCGCGTCAGGCGTTCCGTCGGCGATCTTGCGTCCCCGGGCCATGACCACGAGTCGCCGGGAGATGCGCAGGATCGATTCCATGTCGTGGTCGACGACGACGAAGGTGCGGCCGGAGCGGTGGAGCTCCTGGATCCGCTTGAGGAGCTCGTCGCGGAGTTGCGGGTGGACGCCCGCGAACGGCTCGTCGAGGAACAGCACGGCGGGGTCCAGCATCAGGCAGCGCCCGAGCTCGAGCAGCCTCTGCTGACCGCCCGACAGGTTCTTCGCGTTAAGATGCGCGACGTGCGCGAGGTTCAGGAACTCGAGGTAGTCGCGCGCGCGCTTCGCGACGGCGTGCCAACGGGAGTGCGGGCGCGTGAGCCCAGGCACGAGCATGTTCTCCAGCACCGTCATGCGGCCGAAGAGCTGCGCGAGCTGGAACGTCCGCGCCACCCCCATTCCGGCATAGAAGTGCGCGGGCCTGCCGCTGACCCGCCGGCCGCGCAGGATCACCTCTCCGCTGTCGGGCATGAGATGGCCGGTCAGCATGTTGATGAGCGTCGTCTTGCCGGAGCCGTTCGGGCCGATCAGCCCGATGAGGTCGCCCTCCTCGACGGTGAAGTCCACCGCGTCGTTGGCCAGGATGCCGCCGAAGCGCTTGGTGAGGCCTGCCGCCCGCACGAGATCGACGCCCTCGCTCATGCCCGCGAGTCCTCCTGTCCGGCATCGCGCACGGCCGGCGGTGCCGCCCTGCGGGGTTCGCCCAGCCGTACGAAGCGGAGCCAGATCGGGGTCAGGAGGCCGTTGCGGGCAAAGCGCATGGTGAGAAGCAGGATGACTCCGAAGATGGGAAGCCGCCACTGACCGTAATCCCGCAAGAGCTCGAGGAGGAACTCGACCGCGAACGCCCCGCCGA
This sequence comes from Alphaproteobacteria bacterium, assembly GCA_035272805.1. Taxonomy (GTDB): domain Bacteria; phylum Pseudomonadota; class Alphaproteobacteria; order JACZXZ01; family JACZXZ01; genus DASPPM01. Next base: position 5,253 of record DATEQI010000114.1, read on the forward strand.
CCGCGGTCGGCAATCGCTCCATGCCGCCGATCACGGTCATCACGACCAGCACGGCCATCAGGTCGAGCCCGCCGAGGCTCGGGGTCAATATGGGGATGTAATGCGCGTAGAAGACCCCGGCGAGCCCCGCGAATCCGCTCGCGATCGCGAACACCAGGATGCGGAACCGGGCGACCGCGATCCCGGACGCCGCCGCCGCCTGCTCGTCCTCGCGGATGGCGCGCAGGAACAGCCCCCAGCGGGAGCGGACGATCCAGCCCATGATCGCGAGGGAGGCCGCGAGGAGCGCGAAGGCGGTGTAGAAATACGGCAGGCGCGAGACCGTGTCGAACAGCGGCTCGGTGTGCAGCCCGGCCATGCCGGCGGTCACGTCGTCCTCGGTCGAGAACGTGATCCGGATGATCTCGGCGAATCCCAGGGTGAAGATCGCGAGATACGGTCCGCTCATGCGCAGGCACACCCACCCGACGGCCCCGCCGAGCGCGCAGCACAAGGCGACCCCCGCGCTCATGCCGAGCGGGATGGGAATGCCGTACCACTTGACCAGGAGGGCCGAGGCATAGCCCCCGATCGACGCGAACGCCATGTGGCCAAGCGAGAAGAGGCCTGCGTACCCGGCCAGGAGCGACCAGCTCGCGGCCAGGATGCCGTAGAACATCGCGATGATGGCGACGTGCATCCAGTAGGAGTTCAGCTGGCCCGCAGAGGCGAGTGCCGCCGCCGCGGCCGCGAGCAGGATATAGACATGGAGGCCCCGCACGCGGCCTATTCCATCCGCAGATGGCGCCGGCCGAACAACCCGGTCGGCCGAAAGATCAGGACGGCCATCAGCACCAGCACCCCGAAGGCATTGGTATAGGCGAGCGCCCGGGTCGCATCCGGGAAGAATGCCGTGAACAGGGTCTCCGACTCTCCGAGGACGATGCCGGCGAGGATGCTGCCGACGACCGAGCCCATGCCGCCGAGGATCACGATGACGTAGGCCTGGATGTTGGGCAGCACCCCCATGTCGGGTGCGAGCGAGTAGATCGGTGCTATGAGAGAGCCGGCGGCTGCGGCCAGCGCCGCACCCATCCCGAACGCGAACGAGTTGAAGCGCTGGGCATTGATGCCCACGATCGCGGCGGACTCGCGCGACTGGCTGACGGCGTCGAGGGCCTGGCCCCAGATCGTCCGCAGCATGAAATACAAGAGGGCCAAGATCAGGATGACACCGACGATGCCGGCGAATATGCGATCGTTCGTCACCGTCAAATTCCCGATCTCAAGGACCCCCGGAACGAAGGACGGCGGCTTGAGCGGAAAGGGTCCGAACACGATGATCGCCATGTTTCGCAGGAAGAACGCCAGGCCGAACGTCACGATGAGGCCGTATTCGTCCTTGCGCTCGGTCGCGTCGCTATAAAGCGGCGTCAGCAACGTGCGCTCGAGGATGATCGCGAGAACGAAGAGCGCCGTCATCGACACGAACATCGCCGCGAGCGGCGGAACGCCGAAGAGCGTGATGACGTAGTAGGCGCAATAGCCCCCCAGCATGTAGAGGTCGCCGTGGGCGAAGTTGACGATCTTCAGGATGGAAAAGATGAGCGTCACGCCGACGGCGATCAGCGCATAGATCACCCCGATGACGGCTCCATTCGCCGCCTGGATGAAAAAATAGTCCCAGCTCATCATCCGGAGAACGCGGTCTCGAATGCAAAGCGGGGAAGGTCCGGCGTTTCAGCCAAGGACCTCCCCCGCCAGGCTGTCATGACAACTCCGAGCCGAGGATCACTTGCTCGGCTTGTTGTACATGTACTTCACGTCCGCGATGTCGCGCGGCCAGATGATCGGCGCGTCCTCGGGCTCCTGGTTCACCTTGTCGTATTGCACGAGGGCGACCGGCGCCTCCAT
>DATEQI010000115.1:0-5143 GCA_035272805.1 Alphaproteobacteria bacterium
TGGTGGCGATGCTGTGGTGGCCCAAGAGGCGCTGGACGTAGCGGATGTCGACGCCGGCCTCGAGCAGGTGAGTTGCCGCCGAGTGGCGCAGCATGTGGGGTGTCACGTGGCGCGCGAGGCCGGCGCCGGCGGCGAGGCGGCCGATCAGCTTGCGGATGAGCTGGGCCGAGGCGGCATTCCCTTGCGAATTGACGAGGAGGGGCTCTTTCGCCGCGCCCGCGGCAGCGGCCCGGAGGCCGACCCGCGCGCGCGCCGCGAGGTAGGCGGCGAGGAGCTTCCGCAGTGCGGGCTCGGCCACGAAGACGCGGCGCTCGCGGTCGCCCTTGCCGAGGATGGCGACGACGCCTTCCTCGAGGTCGAGGCGCTCGCGGGTGATCGAGACGAGCTCGCCGACCCGCATGCCGGTGGCGAAAAGGAGCTCGAGCGCCACGAGCGCCGTCAGGTCGTTGAAGCCCCTGCGGCCGATGCGCCGCGTCATGCGCTCGAGCGCAGCTGGGCCGCTGCCGAGGCCGAGCGCGCGATGCGCAGCGGTGAGGAGTGCGCGCAGCTCGCCGCGCGTCAAGCTCCTCGGCAGGCGCTTGGGCAGGCGGATATTGAGCTCGAGGCGGTGGAAGGGGTTCACGGCAAGCGTCCCCTCGCGCTCGAGCCAGCGGTACATCGCCTTGAGGCAGGCCATGCGCCGCTTGACGCTCGCCTCTTTCAGCCGGCGCACCTCGAAGAGGTGCCGCAGATAGGCGCGCAAGCAGGCGCGGTCGCAGGCCGCGATCTCGGTATCGCTGCCGGCGAAGCGGCGGAACTCGCGGAGGTCGCTGCCGTAGGCGCGCAGCGTATGCGGCGAGAGATTGCGCGCGAGGCGGCAGTGGAGGAGAAACTGCTCAGAGAGGTGGGCGAGCGACGGTTGCGGCTCGGTTATGGGGGGCGGCATGCGCTGGTTGCCTCCAGTGTCTTTATGGTTGCCGCCCAGAGTTACAGGAGGCGCGCGCGCTGGGCCACGTACCCCCGGTAGCAAGAGCCGGGCGAGATTGCGCCTCTCACCGAAGCCTCGTGCGCGTCGGCGAGTTCGTGTATGGTCCGGCCCCGCTTTCGGAGCCCCGCTTTTGGACTATGGCGTGCGATGAGCGATGGCCGCAGCAACGAGGCGAGCGCCGAAGCGCCTCTGCCGATCGAGGCCTTCGACTTTGCCCTTCCCCCCGAGCGCATCGCGCAAGCCCCGGCGCGGCCGCGCGATACAGCACGGCTGCTTTGGATCGGCCGCCGCGAGCTCGCGGACCGCACCGTGCGCGAGCTGCCGGAGCTTCTCCGCCCGGGCGATCTCCTCGTGCTCAACGACACCAAGGTCATTCCGGCCCGGCTGAGCGCCACGCGGCGCGGGGCCAAAGTCGAGCTCACGCTCCACCGCCAGCTCGGCGCCGGGACGTGGCGCGCCTTCGCGCGTCCGGCGCGCAAGCTCAGCGTGGGCGACCGCGTCGAAATCGCCCCCGATTTCGCGGCCGAAGTCACGGAGAAGGGGAGCGAGGGCGAGGTGACGCTGCGCTTCGAGTGCGGCGGCTCAGCACTCCTCGCCGCCCTCGAGCGCCACGGCATGGCCCCCCTCCCGCCCTATATCAAGCGCCGCGAGGGCGCCTTGCCTGCGGACCGAGCGGACTACCAGACCATCTATGCGCGCGAGGCGGGTGCGGTCGCGGCACCCACCGCGGGGCTGCATTTCACCGAGGCCCTCTTGGCCGCCCTCGAGGCGCGCGGGGTCGGGCGGGCGATGTTGACGCTCCATGTCGGGCCCGGCACCTTCCTCCCGGTCAAGGTCGCCGACGTGAGGCGCCATCCCATGCGCGGCGAGTACGGCGTCATCCCGGAGGAGACCGCGGCACGCGTGAACGCGGCGCGCGCGCGGGGCGGGCGCATCGTCGCCGTGGGCTCGACCAGCCTGCGCCTCCTCGAGAGTGCGGCCGACGCGAGCGGACGCCTCCATCCCTTCGCCGGCGAGACGCGGCTCTTCATCCTTCCCGGCTATCGCTTCAAGGCGGTCGACCTCATGCTCACCAACTTCCACCTGCCGCGCTCGACCCTGTTCGTGCTGGTGGCCGCCTTTGCCGGGCTCGCGCGCGTGCGCGCGGCCTACGCCCATGCGATCGCCGCCGGGTACCGCTTCTACTCCTACGGCGACTGCTGCCTCATCGAGCGGGCAAGCGATGGTGCCAACGAGGCTGCCCCATGAGCGGGCCCTTCGCCTTCGAGGTGCTCAAGTGCGCGGGTGCGGCGCGTCGCGGCCGGCTCCATACCGCGCACGGCATCGTCGACACGCCGGCCTTCATGCCGGTGGGCACCGCCGGCACGGTCAAGGCGATGACGCCCGCGGCGCTGCGCGCAACGGGGGCTGAGATCATCCTCGCCAACACCTATCACCTGATGCTGCGCCCGGGGGCCGAGCGCATCGCCAGGCTCGGCGGGCTCCACCGCTTCATGGACTGGCCGGGACCGATCCTCACGGACTCGGGCGGCTATCAGGTCATGTCGCTCGCCCAGCTGCGCACCGTCAGCGAGGAGGGGGTCGTCTTCCAGTCGCATCTCGACGGCGCGCGGCACATGCTGACCCCCGAGCGCGCCATCGAGGTCCAGCGTCTGCTCGACGCTACCATTGCCATGGTGCTCGACGAATGCACCGACTGGCCGTGCGAGGAGGGTGTGGCGGCGCAATCGATGCGCTTGTCGATGCGCTGGGCCGAACGCTCAAAGGCGGCGTTCAGGGAGCGCCCGGGCTACGGACTTTTCGGCATCGTGCAAGGCAGCGTCTATCCCGGCTTGCGCGAGGAATCGGCCAAGGCGCTTAAGGCAATCGGCTTCGAGGGCTATGGCATCGGCGGGCTCGCGGTGGGCGAGGGGCAGGCGCTCATGTTCGCGACCCTCGAGGCGACGGTGCCGCAGCTTCCGGCCGAGGAACCGCGCTATCTCATGGGTGTGGGCAAGCCCGCTGACATCATCCAGGCCGTGGCGCGCGGCATCGACCTCTTCGACTGCGTGATCCCCACGCGCTCCGGCCGGACCGGCCAAGCCTTCACCCGGCGTGCCGCGATCAACCTGCGCAACGCACGCCACGCCGAGGACCCCCGGCCGCTCGATGCTGCCTGCCGCTGCCCCGCCTGCCAAGGCTTCAGCCGCGCCTATCTTCACCATCTCGTGAAGGCCGGCGAAATCCTGGGGGCGATGCTGCTCACCTGGCACAACCTTACCTATTACCAGGAGCTGATGGCGGGCTTGCGCCGCGCGCTCGAAGAGGATCGCTTCCTTGCAGCGCTCGCCGAGCTCTCAGCCGAGCTCGCCTTGGGAGACATCGAGCCGCTGCGATGACGCCGGCTATTGCTGCCGCAACCCATCGACCGGGCTGGGGTGGGCGTGTATGATTCCACGTTTTCAAGAGGCTGGCCTCGATGGCTAAGGCAACATACCAGGAGCTGACGATCCTCGGCGGCAAGGCGAGGCTGCCCCGCTCGCCCGGCGAGGCGCGCCTCGAGAGCGTCGTCAACCCGCACCCCGAGGAGGCGTATCTCGTGCGCTTCACCTGCCCGGAGTTCACCTGCCTTTGCCCGCTTACCGGCCAGCCCGACTTCGCGCACCTCGTCATCGATTACGTGCCGCGGCGTCGTCTCGTCGAAAGCAAGTCGCTCAAGCTCTACCTCGCCTCCTTCCGCAGCCACGGCGGCTTCCACGAGGATACGACGCTCATGATCGCCAAGCGGCTCATGCGCGAGCTCAAGCCGCGCTGGCTCAGGATCGGGGGATATTGGTATCCGCGCGGCGGCATGCCGATAGACGTCTTCTACCAATCGGGCTTGCCGCCCAAGGGGCTTTGGCTCCCCGAGCAAGGGGTGACGGCCTATCGCGGGCGCGGCTAGAGGAATTATGAACGAGGCACTCAGCCAACAGATCCGCGACAAGGCCTTGGGGCTCGGCTTCGATGTCGTGGCCATCACGGCCGCGCGCCTTGACGAAAGTGCCAAGCGCAACCTCACCGAATATGTGGCGCGCGGCTATCACGGCGACATGGCGTGGCTGGCCCGCACGCTCGAGCGGCGCGGCGACCCGCGCGCGCTGTGGCCCGAGGCCAAGAGTGCCATCGTGCTCGGGATGAGCTACGCATCCGAGGGCGATCCGCTCGAGCTCACCCGGCGGCCCGCGCACGCAAGCGTCTCGATCTATGCGCGCGGCCGGGACTACCACGACGTGATGAAGAAGCGGCTCAAGTCGCTGGCGCGTTGGCTCGCCGAGAGCGAGCCTTGCTGCGTGAAGCTCTTCGTCGACACGGCACCGCTGATGGAGAAGCCGCTCGCCGCGGCCGCGGGCCTCGGCTGGCAAGGCAAGCACACCAATCTCGTCTCGCGCCGTCACGGCTCCTGGCTCTTCCTCGCCTCGCTTCTCACCACCCTCGAGCTCGCCCCCGATCTTCCGGAGACCGACCATTGCGGTCGCTGCCGGCGTTGCCTCGACATCTGTCCGACCAAAGCCTTTCCGGCACCCTATCGGCTCGATGCGCGGCGCTGCATCTCCTATCTCACCATCGAGCACAAAGGACATATCCCGCGGGAATTCCGCGTTGCCATCGGCAACCGCATCTACGGCTGCGACGACTGCCTCGCGGTGTGCCCGTGGAACAAGTTCGCCGCCCGCGCGCGCGAGCATGCTTTCCTGCCGGGCGCCTTCCTCACCGCGCCCAAGCTCGCCGATCTGGTCATGCTCGACGACGCGAGCTTCCGCCAAGTCTTCGCGGGCTCGGCCATCAAGCGGATCGGACGCGAGCGCTTCGTGCGCAACGTGCTGATCGCGATCGGCAACAGCGGCGAGCCGGCACTCGCCCCGGGGGTCGAGCGGCTCCTCGATGATGCGTCCCCCTTGGTGCGCGCCATGGCCGTTTGGGCCCTCGCGCGCCTCCTCGCCCCCGCCGCATTCGATCGCCACCGTGCCGCGCACTTGCCGCACGAGAGCGATGCGGCCGTGCGCGCCGAATGGGACGGAAGCCTGCAGCAGCAAGCCGCCGAATGACGAGGGCTGCGCTCGCGCCTGCGCTCGATGAAGGTGCCACCTCTGCCGGCTGAGGCCGGAAACGCCCGATGACAACGCCCCCATCCAATCTATCGCGGGGCCTTCAATC
>DATEQI010000116.1:0-11429 GCA_035272805.1 Alphaproteobacteria bacterium
CATGCGACGAGGCCTGCAAGACTTCCAAGCCATCAAATATGGAACCACTCTGGGCCTTCGCGATGTGTGAATCCGATAGCCCTGCAGGGGGAGAGGGTTGCGAAGGGTTGGCGAGGCGAAGCCGAGCCTTACCCGGAGCTGGGTGAGGGGGTCACGCAGCGCCGGCGTAAAGCTGATGCGCAAGGATCGCGGCTGCCGCAGCCAGTAGAGCGACACCCAAGGGTGCGGTCAGCTTGCGGCCCCACGGCATGTTCTTCTCGACGGCCATGACGGCGCCGAGTGCCAGCATCCAGCCGACGCTGCCGGTGCCCACGACGAACATCAGCAGCATGATCGCCCAGCAGCAGCCGACGCAGAACATGCCGTGACGCAGGCCGAGGAGGAGTGCGTGGCGCGATTCGGCCTTGCCGCGCCAATGGGCGATGACGAAGCTGAGCGGCGTCCGGCATTTGTCCAGGCAGCGGTACTTGAGCGCGCTGAACTGGAAAAGCCCGGCAATCGCGACGACGGCAATGCCGAGCACCCAGGCATTGACGGCGAGCCAGGCGCTTTGCCGCGCGAGCGCGTGGACGCCGAGGTCGAGGAGATGGCTCGCGAGCCCGAAGAGGCCCCAGGCGGCGAGGTAGCCGACGATGAGCAGCGATATGAGCGTCCGTTGATCGGCTCGGCCCGCCGTGACGCGGCGGAAGATCTCCAAGAGCGGGAATGTCGTCGGCAGCATCATGGCGCTCAGCATCAACACCCATCCGGAGACGTAGAGGAGGGCGGGTACCAAGACCTCGCCCGCCGGAAGGGCCGCGCAGATGCCGGCCGCCAATCCGACCTCCGTCCACCCGCCATGGTCGAGAAAGCGTCCGTAGGGGCTTTTGGCCCAGAGCGCCAGCGCGAGCCACGCCAGCGCGATCAAGCCGCCCATGGTCAAAAGGAAATAGCTACGCTGTTCCGCCGCTTTCATGGCGTGGCAGCCGTCGAGGGATGCGCGAAAGCTACGCTTCGAAGCGGAACGTGCTTTGGAGCGCATTGTAGCCCTTGAGATCGACGTCGATCCCGAGGGCGGCATTCTTCGATCGATAGCTCGGCGCCTTGCCGACAAAGACAGGGGCCCCCGGTACGGTCGAGAAGACGGTGTCGGAAAGCGTCGTGTTGCCGCCGGTGGCGCCCTTGTAGGGCTCCAACTCGGCGTAGGCCACCGTGCCGATCTTGAGCGTGCCCTTGCCTTCGTGGACATCGAAGGTGATCGGCGCGCGCTCGACCGAGACGACCTCGCCGATCAGCTTGACGAGGTCGGCGACGGGGCCGCCGAGCTTGCCGGTGTAGACGCCGAGAATCGCCTCCTGCTGCTCGGCACTCGCCTTGTCGTCCACGTAGACGGCCGCGCGCCAATTTCCCTTGAGGATATTGCCGGGGACGTGGGCGACGACCGCGATGGTCCGGCCGGCCACGTCGACCTTGCCGATCGTGCCCTTGTCGAAATGCCAAGCGACGACGGTGTCGCAGGTGCCGTTGTCCGGATCCTCGCCGATCCAGCACGGGCACAGCACGCGGCAATTGCAGACTTCGAGAAGACGCCCCTCTAGCCGATAAGCCATTTTTGCCTCCCCATTTGCGCGAATGGCGCGTCAAGCGTTGGTGACGGCGAATATCCTACGCCCAAGCCGCGCCCGTGGGAAGCAACGCGGCGGCAACGAGGGAAGTGGCACCGCGCGATCGGGCCGCTCGGCTGAGCCGGACGCCCTGCCCCCTTCACCCTACCCTCTCGCCCCCTCACCCTACCCTCTCCCCCTCACCCTACCCTCTCCCCCTGAAGGGGGAGAGGGATACGAAGGGTTGGCGAGGCGGAGCCGAGCCTTACCCGCAGTTGGGTGAGGGGGTGAGAGGCCCCCTGCCGACACACGACCGCGTCGTAATGGATGCGCGTGAGATAGTCGCGCGGGGCCGGTTCCGGTCAGCTCGCCGGCGCGGCGGGGGCCACGCCGATGTACTTGTACTGGTGGAGCACGTCGTCGTCCGGATACTTCGGGTCGTGCACGATCTGGAAGACGCTGATCACCTTGTTGACCATGTCGCCGTTCTCGTCGAAGGCGACCTCGCCCTGCAAGGTCTTGAGCTTGGTCGCTTGGATCGCGTCGCGCACGTTGGAGCGGTTGACCTCCTTGCCGCTCGCGGCCACCCGCTTGATCGCGTCGATGATCACCAGCGTGCCGTCGTAGGACGTGACCGCGTAGTCGCTCGGCGTGACCTTGAAGCGGGTCTGGAAGCGGGCGACCCAGTCCGCCATCGCCGCATCCTCGGTCACGTGGGGCGAGGCGATGGTCGCGTACCAGCCCGCGACCGCCGGGAAGCCGCCGCTCTTCAAGAGATCGCCCCCCGTCATGCCGTCCCCACCCGCCTTGATCATGTTCGGAATGATCTCGTAGGCCTGCTTGGCGAGCTTGACGCCGGCCTGGAGCACGCCGCCATAGTAGAGTGCGGAGGGGGTGAGCGCCTTGATCTTGGTGAGAACCGTCGTGTAATCGGCCTCTTTCGGGTTGAGCTGGTCGCGGCCGAGCACCTCGATGCCGATCTTCTTCGCCTGCGCCTCGAACGCATTCGCGATGCCGACGCCGTAGGCGCCCGAATCGTCGAGAACGTAGACCGACTTCACCTTGAGGGTGTCCTTCATGTAGTTGGCCATGTTGGGACCCTGGTAGGCATCGGTCGTCACGGTGCGGAAGTAGACCGCCTTGCCGGCCGGCCGGTACTGCCCGGCGAACTTCGGATCGCTGATGTCGGGATTGGTCGAGGACGGCGTCACGGTCGCGAGGTCGGCCGCCGAGAGGATCGGCGACATCGCCTTGCCCTCGCCGCTCATCATCGGGCCGATCGCGGCCACCACGGCGGGATTGGCGACGAACTTCTTGGCGTTCGTCGCGGCCTGGGCCGGATCGTATTGGCCCGCCGTCGAAGTCGCGCTGTCGAGCACCATGGCCTCGAGCTTGTATCCGGCCACCCCGCCCGCGGCGTTCGCCTCCTCGAGCGCCATTTCGAAGCCGTAGCGGATGCGGGCCGAGGCATCGGCGTCGGCACCCGTGAGCGGCAGCTCGAGGCCGATGGCCAGCGTCTTCTCCGCCGCGTGCGCCGCGAGCGGGCCGTGAGCGCCGCCGAGCGCCCAGAGCGCGCCCGCGCCGAGGAGTGCGGCCGCGAGCCTCCGACGAGTGTGCGGAATCATTCTGTTCCTCCCTGTGATCGTGTCGTGCCGGCTTCGAGAATCGGCATCGCTCACTGAGCGCTCAGAGCTTGAAGATGCGCTCGGCGTTGGCGCCGCTCACGGCCTTGCGCGCGCGCGAGGGCAGCGAGTTGACGCGGCCGAGACAGCCCTTCATGTCGCCGATGTTGTGCGGCCAGTCGGAGCCGTACATCACGTTTCCCTCGCCGCCCACGTTGATGCACATCTCGAGCGCCTCCTGGCGATAGACGACCGCGTCGTAATAGATGCGCGTGAGATACTCGCGCGGCGGCTCTTTGATCTTCTCGCGCACCGCGACCATGTTGTCGAAGCAGATGTCGAGCCGGCCCGCGAGATAGGGCAGCGCCGCCCCGCCGTGCGAGGCGATGATCTTGACGTTGGGATAGCGGTCGAGGAAGCCGTCGTAGATCATGCGCGCGATGGCGAGCGTGGTATCGAACATGAAGCCGATTTGGGCCACGAGATTGTAGCCGCGCATGTCGAGGTACTTGACGCCGGGCGGGGCCGTCGGATGCACGAGCACGGGCAGCGCGCGCCTGTCGATCTCGGCCCAGATGGGTGCGAAGAGCGGGTCGGTGAGCGAGCGCTCGGCGACGTTGGCGAGCACCATCACGCCGACCGCGCCCTTGCGGCAGGCGCGCTTGAGCTCCTTGACGGCGAGCTTCGGGTGCTCCCACGGCATCGAGGCGAGCCAGCGGATGCGCCCGGGGTAGGTGCTTTGGGCCTCGGCCATGTCGTCGTTGACGAGCTGGGCGGCAGCTAAGCTCGTCTCCGCGTCGCCCCAATAGCAGTTGGGCGTGGTCAGCGACACGATCGCCATGTCGACGCGCGCCGCGTCCATCTCCTTGATGCGCAGCTTGTAGTCGAAATGCCCGGGCTGCGGCGTCATGAAGGGAGCGCCGTCGGAATAGATGCCGAGCGGTGCCGGATAGTCCTTGCTGCGCTTGACCTCGAAGCGGGGCGCGCCGTTCTTCTTGATGAGGGCGAACCATGCCCGGCTCAGCATATGGGTGTGGACGTCGATGGCGGTCATGCGTGTCCCCGCTATTTTCCTTGCTCGGCGGCACCGGTCGTGCGCTCGGAGGCCGGCAGCATATCGTCTCGGCGACGGGCGCCACAATGGCTATTCGCGGCACGCGCGCGGGCGGGTGCTGTGCCGTGCTAAGCTCGACTGAGCGGGGTGTTGCGGAAAGGTAGGGAGGATGAGGCTCTCAGTCGTGGGGGCGGGTGCGATCGGCGGCATCATCGCCGCCCGCCTGGCATTGGCCGGAGAGACGGTGACGGCCGTCGTGCGCGAAGCAGCACGGCGCCGGGCGATCGCCGAGGAGGGCTTCGGCGTCATCGAGACGAGTGGGGAATGCCGCCGCGCGCGCGGACTGCGGACGGTTGCGAGCATGAGCGAGGCGGGGCCGCAGGACGTCGTCATCCTCGCGGTCAAGGCGCATCAGATTGCCGCTCTCGTCCCCGCCATCCGCGCGCTCTTCGCGCCCGAGACGGCGGTGGTGACGCTGCAGAACGGCATTCCCTGGTGGTATTTCGAGCGCGCGGGCGGCGCCTACGAGGGCCGTCGCCTAGCAAGCCTCGACCCCGACGGCGTCATCGCGAAGTCGATCGAGGCCGAGCGCATCATCGGCGGCGTCGCTTACATGGCGGCCGAGCTCGCGGGTCCGGCGCTGGTGCGCCATGGCGGCGGCAACCGCCTGCCCTTGGGCGAGCTCGACGGCCGGGCGAGCGCGCGCGCCGAGCGGCTCTCGGCGGCCCTCGCGCGTGCCGGCATCGAGGCGCCGGTCACGCGCGACATCCGCGCCGAGCTCTGGTTCAAGCTCTGGGGCAATGCCTGCTACAACCCGCTCGGCGCCCTCAGCCATGCCACGGTCGGCGAGATCAGCCGCTATCCGCCGACGCGCGCGCTGGTCGGCGCCATGATGGAGGAGCTGCGCGCGCTTGCCGGCAAGTTCGGCGTGGTCTTTTCCCAAAGTGTGGCCGAGCGCATGGCGGGCGCCGAGCGCATCGCGACCCACCGAACCTCGATGCTGCAGGATGTGGAGGCGGGTCGCGCGCTCGAGGTGGAGGCCCTCATGGGTGCCGTGGTCGAGCTCGGCCGGCTGACGGCCACCCCGCTCCCCCACTTCGAGGCCGTGCACGCGTCCACAGCACTGCTCGATGCGGTGATGGCGCAAGCGCGCGCCGCCTTTGTCGTGCAACCGCTCGGCTCGCGCTAGGGTTTGTAACAATTCCCTCTCCCGCAAGCGGGAGAGGGAAGGGGCCCATCCCGCAGGGATGGGAAGGGTGAGGGAGTGCCTGATGTCGGAGCCGTCCCTCACCCTCCCACGGCCTAACGGCCGCGGGCCCCTCCCTCTCCCGCGAAGCGGGAGAGGGGTAGATGAGCGTTTGGCAGAGCGCTCAGCTCGCGCCGCCGCCGAGGTGGAGCTCGAGATGGGGCAACATGCGGCCTCTGATGCTGCCGGAGGGTCGCTCGCCGCTGCGGGCGAAGCCGTGCCGCGCATAGAAGCCCTCGGCATGGGGATCGGCCGTGACCTCGAGCCGCTCGGCGCCGCGCTTGGCCGCCTCGCCGTGGAGATGGTGCAAGAGCGCGCGTCCGATGCCACGGCCAAGCGCCTCCGGTGCCACGTAAAGGAAATCGATCTCGGCGCTCCCGTCCTTGAGCGTGAGCAGGTAGAAGCCGAGCACGCGCTCGCCGTCGCACGAGACCGCCGCCGGTCGGTCGCGGATATCCTCGGCCGTGACGGTGAGCTCGGCGCGGCAGCGCGCGAGGAACGCCGCGTCATAGCCCCAGACCGCCTTGGAGCGGAGCGCGAGTGCTGAGAGCAGAGCGGCCTCGTCGGGACGCGCGGGGCGGATCGCGCTCACGGGGCTCAGCCCTCGCTGCGCTCGCCGGGCTCGAGGAGCGAGAAGCGCACCGGCAGGATCTCGCGCATGGAAAGCCTGCCGTTCGCGTCCTTGACCACGAGGGTGAGCTGCTGGGACTCGGGCATGCCGGCCGGGATCACCATGCGTCCGCCCGCCTTGAGCTGGGAGAGCAGCGGGGGCGGGACGAGCTCGGGGGCGGCGGTGACGATGATGCGCTCGAACGGGCCGTGCTCGGGCCAGCCGTAATAGCCGTCCCCGAGCTTGAACTCGACATTCTTGTAGCCGAGGCGCGCGAGGCGGGTGCGCGCCTCGCGGGCAAGCTCGTCGACGATCTCGACGGTGAAGACCTGCCGCGCCAGCTCGGCGAGGACCGCCGCCTGATAGCCGAGCCCGCTGCCGATCTCGAGCACCTTGTCGTCGTGGCCGACCTCGAGGAGATCGGTCATGAGCGCCACGATGAAGGGCTGGGAGATGGTCTTGCCGTAGCCGATCGGGAGCGGGGAGTCCGCATAGGCGTAATGGCGCAGCTCGAGCGGCACGAAGTCGTGGCGCGGCACGCGGCCGAGCGCCTCCATCACCGAGGGAGCGAGGGTGTCCTTGCCGAGCTGCTCGCGGGCGAGCTGAGCGTGGGCCAGGATCTCCTGCACCATGATCGTTCGAAGGTCGCTGAACTGGGCGTCGCTCATGAGGGCTGCCTCGTCGCCTCCAGGGTGCCGCGCATCGCCGGGCCCGCGGGCAAGTTTAGGACGCTCGCACCCCGAAATGCACCAGGAAAGCGCGAGTGAGCTTGACGGAGCGCAAGGCGGCCGCGCGCGTGGCCGTTGCCGTCGAATCATCCGCTCCCTCGGGGGGTACCGCTGCCGAATCCAAAAAAGCCCGGGGCCCGCTGCGATTGGGGCTTGAATTCCGCTCGTGCGGCTTCCTACAAGAGAAGAGGCGATGGGGCGGTCGCCGCCCGAGGAGTCTGAGCGATAGCCTCACGGCAAGTGCCAAAGGATGCGTGGATGAGCGGTCTCAAGCTGGCGCATGGACTCGCGTTCGAGGCGCTCTACACGCGCGAGGGCTGTCTCGCGCTCGACGGCCTCTTTTGCCGCAGGCTCAAGGAGAACGACGTCGCCCTCTTCAACCGGCTCATGGCCGCGCGCGCCGAGCCCGAGGCGTTGGGCGATAAGGTAGCAGGCGATCTCGCGATTGCGCTCGCCCCCGAGCTCGAGGATTTTCTCGCCGAGCTCTTCGGCATCGAGGCCGAGCTCGCCGCACTCGAGGCCGCGCACGAGGAGCTCGCACCGCTTTACACCTGCAAACGCCTCTTCGTGCAACGCGAGGCGACGCGCGCGCATGGCGAGGCCGAGGTGGGGGCCTTCGATGGTGCAGCCCTGCGTGCCTCCCTTGACGCCCATCTCGGTGCCGGCTGGGACGAGCTCGCCTTTGCCGCCAAGGTCATGGCCTGGCGCGAGCACGAGGCCGAGAACGCCACAAGCCTCGATCTCGCGCGCCGCTATGCCGCCTGGGCGGTGTTCAGTGCCGAGGGCAAGGAGCGCCACCGTCCCGGCGTGCTCTTCAAGGTGCCGCACAAGCTCGATCCCTACCGTCTCGTGCCGGTCGTGACCGAGAAGTGCCAAGGTTACGAGGTCATGCGCGTCGAGCTCCACCACGCGCCGCGCCGCGAGGGCCTCGATCTCAGCGACCGCGGCGCCGATTTGGTGCTCGGCCTGGATGACGCCAACTACTGCATCTGGTGCCATTACCAGGGCAAGGACTCCTGCTCCAAGGGCCTCAAGGAGAAGCAGGGCGAGAGCTTCCGCAAAAGCGTCTTCGGGGTGACGCTCGCCGGCTGTCCGCTCGAGGAGAAGATCTCCGAGATGCACGTGCTCAAGGCATCGGGCCATCCGCTCGGCGCGCTCGCGGTCATTTGCGTCGACAATCCGCTTTGCGCGCTCACCGGCCACCGGGTGTGCAACGACTGCATGAAATCCTGCGTCTACCAGCGCCAGGAGCCCGTCAACATCCCGCGCAGCGAGACCCGCATCCTCGCGGATGCGTTGTCGCTCCCCTGGGGGGTCGAGATTTACGGCCTCCTGGGGCGCTGGAACCCGCTCGATTTGCGCCGGCCGGTGCCCAGGCCCGCCACGGGGAGGAAGGTCCTCGTCGTCGGGCTGGGACCCGCGGGCTGCAATCTCGCCCACCATCTCATGAACGACGGCCACACGGTCGTCGGCATCGACGGGCTCAAGATCGAGCCGCTGCCGGCCGCGCTCTCGGGCATCACGGCCGCGGGCGAGCGCGTCCCCTTCCAGCCGGTCGAACGCTTCGCCGACATCCGCGAGCGGCTCGACGAGCGCATCATGGCGGGCTTCGGCGGGCTCTCGGAGTACGGCATCACCGTGCGCTGGGACAAGAACTACCTCAAGCTCGTCCGCCTGCTCCTCGAGCGGCGCGCCGGCTTCCGCGCCTTCGGCGCTGTGCGCTTCGGCGGCACGCTCGCGGTTGAGGATGCCTGGGCGCTCGGCTTCGATCACATAGCCCTTTGCATCGGCGCCGGCCGGCCCACCATGCTCGAGGTGCCGAACGGGCTCGCGCGCGGCGTGCGCGCGGCGAACGATTTCCTCATGGGCCTCCAGCTGGGCGGTGCGGGCAAGCGGCACTCGCTCACCGACCTCCAGCTCCGCCTTCCCGTGGTGGTGATCGGCGCCGGTCTCACCGCGGGCGACACGGCCACCGAATCGTTAGCCTACTATCCGATCCAGGTGGAGAAGTTCCTCGCCCGCTACGAGACGCTCGCAGCCGATGGGGGGGAGGCGGGGCTGCGCGAGGCCTGGAATGCCGAGGAACGCGAGATCGCCGAGGAATTCTTCGCGCATGCCCGCGCCATCCGCGCCGAGCGCAGGGCGGCTCAAGCCGAAGGCCGCCCCGCCCGCATCCGCGAGCTCGTCCAAGGCTGGGGCGGGGTCACCATCGCCTATCGCCGGCGCCTCATCGATTCGCCGAGCTATACCTTGAATCACGAGGAGGTGGAGAAGGCGCTCGAGGAGGGGGTCGCCTTCGCCGAGTGTCTCGCCCCCCGGGCCGTCGAGGTCGACCGGCACGGACACGCGCAGGCGCTCCGCATGATGCGCATGGCGGTGGGCTCGGGCGGCAAGCTCGAGGAGACGGGCGAGATGGTGACCCTTCCGGCGCGCAGCATCCTGGTTGCCGCGGGTACCCAGCCCAACACCGTGCTCGCGCGCGAGGACGCGGTGCACTTCAAGCTCGACGGCCGCTATTTCCAGGCCCTCGACGAGAGTGGCCGGCCGGTCAAGCCCGAGCGGATCTCGAAGCCGCAAGAGGCGCAGGTGCTCATCCATCTCGAGCGCGACGGCCGCGCGATCAGCGCCTATGGCGACCTGCACGCCTCCTTTGCCGGCAACGTGGTGAAGGCGATGGCGAGTGCCAAGCGCGCCTATCCGCTCCTCTCGCGGCTGCTCGCCGGGCGCCCGGCCGTGGGCGGGACGACGGACGAGGTCTTCTTCGAGCGCCTGACCCGGGCCTTGAGCTCGCACTTGCGCGCGGTGAGGCGGCCGGCACCCGGCTTCGTCGAGCTTGTGCTCGAGGCACCGCTTGCCGCGCGGGCCTGGCGGCCGGGCCAGTTCTTCCGCCTCCAGAATCTCGAGGCCCTGGCGCCGCACGCCGGGGATACGCCGCTTGCGATGGAAGGCATCGCGGCCCTGCCTTCGGCGGTCGATGCGGAACGCGGCCTCGTCTCGCTCGTGCTCGCGACGGAGGGCGGCTCGAGCGCGTTAGCACCACTTTTGAAGCCGGGAGAGCCGCTCGCCCTCATGGGACCGAACGGGACGCCGGCAAGCCTGCCCGAGGAAGGTGCCGTGCTGCTCGCCGGCAGCGGCTTCGGCGTGGCGGCCCTTCTCCCGCTCGCGCGCGCCGCCAAGCAGCACGGCCTCGCGACCCTCGTCGTCGCCGGCTATGCCGGCGCCGATGAGCGCTTCATGCAAAAAGAGATCGAGGCCCAGGCCGACGCGGTGCTGTGGGTCGTCGAGCGCGGGCCGGCGATGACGCCGGCGCGAGCGCAGGACAAGAGCTTCGCCGGCAGCGTTGCGGGCGCCATCGGGGCTTACGGCCGTGGCGAGCTCGGCGCGGTCGCGATCGCCTTGCAGCAAATCAGCCGCATCTTCGCCTTGGGCCCGAGTGCCTTCCTCGCCGCGCTCGCCGCGGCGAAAGCGAATGAGCTTGCGTCCTTCTTCGAGCGGGCCCCCCTTCTCGTCGGCAGCCTCGTCTCGCCGATGCAATGCATGATGAAGGAGATCTGCGGGCGCTGCCTTCAGCCGGTGCGCGACCCTGCCTCGGGGGCGACCAAGCTCGTCTTCGCCTGCGCCGATCCCAATCTGCCGCTCGAGCTCGTCGACACCGCCTCCCTGTGCCAGCGCCTCGGCCAGAACGGCGTACAGGAAAAGCTCACCCGGCGCTGGATCGAGCGCTGTTTGGGCGAGCTCGGCCGTGCGGCGGGGAGTTAGTGTCGCGATTCGGAAGTTCGTCTCACTCGGAGATAACCGTCATTGCGAGCGCAGCGAAGCAATCCAGCGCGCGTGGTGCGAAACTCTCTCTGGATTGCTTCGTTGCCCTTCGGGCGCCTCGCAATGACGAGTGTTTCCCGATGTGGTGAATTTCAGAACCAAGACACGAAGGCACTCTCATGCCAGACATTGCCATGAATGCGAATGCACGCGGCGAGATCGACGGCGACACGTTGATCTTCGCAACACCTGGGGATCCGGTTGCGCAGATGCGCCTCCCCTCGGTCATGGGGCCCGTCTTCGCCGCCCTCGCCATCAACGCGGTCTGGCTCCCGCTCCACGTCGATCGCGACGGCCTCGGCTTGGTGCTGCAGGCGCTGCGCTCGGTGCGCAATTTCAAGGGGATCACGGTCGCGATCCCTTACAAGCCCGTGGTCGCGGAGCTGGTCGAGCGGCTCAGCGCGCGCGCGCGGGCGGCGGGTGCCGTGAATCTCGTGCGCCTCGAGCCGGACGGTAGCCTTGCGGGCGACATGGTCGACGGGCTCGGTTTCGTGCGCGGCTTGGAAATGCGCGGATGCTCGCCCAAGGGGGCCAAGGCCTGGCTCGTGGGGGCCGGCGGTGCCGGAGCCGCCATCGCCTCGGCCCTCGCCGCCGCCGGGGTCGACCGTCTCTATCTCACGGAGGCAAATCCCGCGCGCGGGGCCGCCGTGGTCGAGCGCATCCGCTCGCATCACCGCGGATGCGCGATCGAGCTCGTCGCAACACCGCCCGGGCCCGTCGATCTTGCCGTCAACGCGACCCCCGCGGGCCTCAAGGCGGGCGATCCC
>DATEQI010000117.1:0-5794 GCA_035272805.1 Alphaproteobacteria bacterium
CATGTCATCCGCGGCGACGATCATCTCACCAATGCCTTTCGCCAGACCCAGCTTTACCGCGCGATGGATTGGGAGACGCCGCAATTCGCGCACATTCCGCTCATCCACGGGCCCGACGGCGCCAAGCTCTCGAAGCGCCACGGCGCCCTCGGGGTCGAGGCCTACCGCGAGATGGGCTACCTCCCCGAGGCGCTCGACAACTATCTCCTCCGCCTCGGCTGGGCGCACGGCGACGACGAGATCATCTCGAGGGCACAGGCGATCGAATGGTTCGACATCAAGAACGTCGGGCGCTCAGCGGCCCGTTTCGACTTCGCCAAGCTCGACAGCCTCAACGCCCACTACCTGCGCCAGTGCGATAACCGCCACCTCGTCGAGCTGCTGCGCCCCTTCCTCGAGAAGCTGCTCGGCCGGGCGCCCGATATGGAGGGCGAGGCGCTTCTCGCGCGTGGCATGGACGGGCTCAAGCAACGCGCCAAGACGCTCAAGGAGCTGGCCGCCTCGGCCGCGCTCTACGTGCGCCCGCGCCCGTTAGCACTCGAGGCGAAGGCCGCAGCGCTGCTGGACCGCGCTGCGCGGCTGCGGCTCGCCCGCCTCGGAGAGCGCCTCGAGCGAGCACCCGCCTGGTCGCAGGCGGCGCTCGAGAGCGAGGTGCGCGCGCTCGCAGAGGCGGAAGGCCTCAAGCTCGGCCAGCTCGCCCAGCCCTTGCGCGCGGCGCTCACCGGCTCGACCGTCTCGCCGGGCATCTTCGAGGTCATGGAAGTGCTTGGGCGTGCCGAAGTTTTAGGCAGAATCAAGGACATAGCCTGATGCGACAAAAAGCGCGACCTAATTGCTAATTCCGCCCGATCGGCTTATTTTGCAGTGCACGATGAGCTGCACGCGCGGCGCGCGACCGCACCGCCATTGAGCAAAAGAGGTCGCCCATGAACAATCTCAAAACCGCCACTCCTCCGGCCGAGACCGTCACCTTGGCGGACCCACGGAGCAATCGCTCGCTTTCCCTCCCCGTCATGAGCGGAACGGTCGGCCCCAAAGTCATCGACGTCCGCAAGCTCTACGGCGAGACGGATATGTTCACCTACGATCCGGGCTACACCTCGACGGCGAGCTGCGAGTCGAAGATCACCTACATCGACGGCGACCAGGGCGTGCTCCTCTACCGCGGCTATCCCATCGAGGAGCTGGCCGAGCGCAGCGATTTCATGGAGGTTGCCTACCTCCTGCTCAAGGGCGAGCTGCCGAACGCCGAGGAGAAGGCGCGCTTCGTTTCCGACATCACGCACCATACGATGGTGCACGAGCAGATCATCAGCTTCTTAAGCGGCTTCCGGCGCGACGCGCATCCGATGGCGGTAATGTGCGGCGTGGTGGGGGCGCTCTCGGCCTTCTACCACGACTCGACCGACATCACCGACCCGCGTCACCGGGTGGTGGCGTCCTACCGGCTGATCGCCAAGATGCCGACCATCGCGGCGATGGCCTACAAGTACTCGATGGGCCAGCCCTTCGTTTATCCGCGCAACGAGCTGAGCTACGCCGAGAATTTCCTGCACATGACCTTCGCGGTGCCGGCCGAGGAATATAAGGTGAGCAAGGTGCTTGCGCGCGCGCTGGACCGCATCTTCATCCTGCACGCGGACCACGAGCAGAACGCCTCGACCTCGACGGTCAGGCTCGCCGGCTCGAGCGGCGCCAACCCCTTTGCCTGCATCGCGGCCGGCATCGCCTCGCTGTGGGGACCGGCGCACGGCGGGGCCAACGAGGCCGTGCTCAACATGCTGCGCCAGATCGGCAGCAAGGACAAAATTCCCGAGTTCATCAAGCGCGCCAAGGACAAGAACGATTCGTTCCGCCTCATGGGCTTCGGCCACCGGGTCTACAAGCATTACGACCCGCGTGCGGCCGTGATCCGCCGCACCTGCCACGAGGTTCTCGACGAGCTCGGCGTCAAGGACGAGCCGCTCCTCGACCTCGCCATAGCACTGGAGAAGATCGCCCTCGAGGACGAATATTTCGTCGAGCACAAGCTCTACCCGAACGTCGACTTTTACTCGGGCATCATCCTCAAGGCGATGAACTTCCCGTCCAGCATGTTCACAGCGCTGTTCGCCGTCGGGCGCACCGTCGGCTGGGTCGCGCAGTGGAACGAGATGATCGAGGATCCGCTGCAGAAGATCGGCCGGCCGCGCCAGCTCTACACGGGCCACGGCCAGCGCAGCTACGTGCCCGTGGAGAAGCGGAAATAGCCCAAGAGCCTTAAGGAATCCGAGCGTCACCCCCACCCCATCGGCCGCTCCTCAACGGGCGGCCGATCCCCCTTCGAGGGGGAGGGGGATTTTGTTGCCATGCCATGCATTTCCCCTCCCCCCTTGAGGGGGAGGGTCAGGGTGGGGGGTGCGTCACGCACCCACGATTCCGAGTACTACGCCCGCTCGATCAGCTCGATCTTGTAGCCGTCGGGATCCTCGATGAAGGCGATGACCGAGCCGCCGTGCTTCATCGGGCCGGGCGGGCGCGGGATCTTGACCCCTTCCTTGGCCAGGCGCGCGCAGGCGCCGTAGATGTCGGCGACCGAGATGGCGAGATGGCCGAAGGCCTCGCCGAGCGCGTAGTCCTCCTTGCGCGGCCAGTTGTGGGTGAGCTCGACCACCGTCGCAGCCGTCTCGTCGCCATAACCCACGAAGGCAAGGGTGAACTCTCCCGTGGGATAGTCCTTCTTGCGCAAGAGCTTCATGCCGAGAAGGCGCGTGTAAAAGTCGAGCGACTTGTCGAGGTCGCGCACCCGGATCATGGTGTGCAGAAAGCGCGAGCCTTCGAATCCGGACTTGCCGGTCTTGACCGGCTGGGCTTCTGTAACGCTCATCTCAAGCTCCTCATCCTGAATTTCGTTCACGTGCCGCCTAAGCGGCGCGTCGGACGATGCTACGACAGTCGGGCGGCCTTTGTCTTCTCCGCGATCACGCGGAGGATGGTGCGCGCGGCGCGCAGAGAGGGCGACGGGCCGCCCAGGTCGAGCGCCTTGAAGGCGGCACTTGCGCCCTCGATCTGCGCCCGACCCGCCTCGGGCTCGCGGAGCAGCTTGGCGACCGCCTCCGCGAGGCGCTTGGGGCGGCAGTTCTCCTGGATGAGCTCGGGGATGAGCGCTGTGTCGAGCAGCAGGTTGATCACGCTCACGTAGCGTATCTTGATCATGAAGTGGCGCACGATCCATACCGTGAGCGGGCTCGCCTTGTAGGCAATCACCATCGGACAGCGCGCGAGCGCCAATTCAAGCGAAACCGTGCCCGAAGCGGCGAGTGCTGCGTCCGCAGCGGCAAACGCGTCGTATTTCTCGGCAATGCTGCGCACCGCGATTGCCGGCACCGGCCACCGGGCCGCCGCACGGGCGACCTCCTCGTCCACCGTGCTCACCGTGGGGACGACGGCGTGGAGGTCGGGGAAGCTCTCTTTGAGCAGAGCCAGCGTCCCGGCAAAGACCGGAAGAAGGCGCCGCACCTCGGCGCGGCGGCTTCCCGGCAGCACGGCGAGCAAGGGGGCCAGGAGAGGAATGCCATGGCGCGCGCGGAAGGCGGGGCCATCGCCATTGTCCGCCGGCTCCTCCACGACCGAATGACCGACGAAGGTGGTGGCGATACCGTAGCGCTCGAAATATGGCGCCTCGAAGGGCAAGAGCGTGATGAGATGATCGAGGAACTTGGCGAGCGCCCGCGCCTGCCAGGGCCGCCAGGCCCACACCATCGGCGCCACGTAATGGATGAGTGGGATGCCTGCTCCCTTGAGCCGACGCTCGACCCGGAAGCAGAAGCCGGTGGCGTCCACCGAGACCACGGCGGCCGGCTTGAGCGCACGCACGCGCGCGGCCGTCTCGTTGATACGGCGCAAGATGCTCCGCGCGCGCGGCAGCACTTCCGCCAGGCCCATGATGGAGAGCTCCTCCATGGGAAAGAGGCTCTCGAGCCCCTCGCCGATCATGCGCTCGCCGCCGATGCCTGCGAAGCGCACGCTCCGGTTGGTCTCGCGCCGAAGGGCGGCCATGAGACGGGCACCGAGCGCATCCCCCGAGGGTTCGCCCGCCATGAGGAAGATGAGCGGCCCGCGAGCGTTTGCCTCCTGAGCCGACGACGGAGACGCGCTCACGCGCTCACCTTGACCCCGACGACGAAGATGCGGGCGGCATCGGCGGCCTCGACCACCTCCTCGCGGTCGATCACGAGCGCACCCCCCGCCTCGATCGCGATCCCGCTGAGGCCAGCCGCCTTGGCGTGCTCGATCGTGCGCACGCCGATCGCGGGGAGGTCGATGCGCGCCTCTTGCGCCGGCTTCCTCGCCTTGACGAGCACGCCACCCCGCCCCTTGAGCCGGAGCTTGCCCGCGCGCGCGATCATCGCGTCCGTCCCCTCGATCGCCTCGACGGCGAGCACCACGCCTTGTTGAACAATGGCGCCCTGGCCGACATCGGCGTTCCCGAGGGCCCTCGCCACCTCGATGCCGCGCGCAATATCGCTCCAGGCCTCGGCGTCCGGCTCAACCGCTCCCAGCACCCCTTCCGGAGCCAGCAACCCTCGATCGATCGTCTCCGGGCCGAGGATGCGGAAGCCAAGCCGTCCGGCCCAGTCCACCACCGCCTTGTGAAACCCGTCATCGCGGAAGACGTGCTTGCCGACCTCGAGGATGAACTGCATGGCCAGCCAGTCGGGAAAGACTTCGAAGAGGCTCGGGCGGCGGAAACGGCCGGCGAACACCACTTCGGTGATGCCGTGCTCGCGCGCGAGCTCGACCGCCCTGCCCGGCGCCCCGATGCGCACCCATTCATGCGGGGTGCCGACGAGCGCCGCCGCATCGGCCTGGCCTTTGACGGCGACGACGAAGACCTCGCGTCCGTCTCTGCGGCAGGCCTCGATCAATCGCTGCGGCAGCGTGCCGCCGCCCGCCACGATGCCGAGCTTACTCGACATCCCCCGGCCTGGGCTGGCAGATGGCGCGGCTCGAATCCGCGCGTATGAACGCAACGATCTCCATCACGGTCTCGTTGTCGTGATAGATCTCCTCGGCGTCCGACAGGCGTTCCGCCATGCTGCCTTCCTGCGCGAAGAGGAGCCGGTAGGCCGTCCTCAGCGTGTGAATCTGCTCGCGCGTGAAGCCCCGGCGCTTGAGCCCCACGACGTTCAGCCCGGCGAGGCGCGCGCGATTGCCCATCACCGAGCCGTAGGGAATGACATCGTGCTCGACCCCCGACATGCCGCCGATCATGGCGTGACGGCCGATGCGCACGAACTGGTGCACAGCCGAGAGCCCGCCGAGGATGGCCCAATCGCCCACGCGCACGTGGCCCGCGAGCGTTGCATTGTTGGCCATCACGACATGGTCGCCCACCTGGCAGTCATGCGCCACATGGGAGCCGACCATGAAAAGGCAGTTGTCGCCCACCCGCGTCACCATGCCGCCGCCGGTGGTTCCCGGGTTCATGGTGACGTGCTCGCGGATGGTGTTGTTGGCACCGATGACGAGCTCGGAGGGCTCGCCCTTGTACTTGAGATCCTGCGGGATATGGCCGATCGAGGCGAAGGGAAAGATCGCCGTGCCGGCCCCGATCGTGGTTCTGCCATCGACCGTCACGTGCGAGTCGACGCGCACCCTTTCGCCGAGACGCACATGCGCCCCGATCACCGAATAGGGTCCGATCCGCACGCCCGAACTCAACTCGGCGCGCGGATCGACGATGGCGGTCGGATGAATATCGACTGCCGTGCCGCCTGGCTTGGTGGTCGCCTCGCGCCGCAACACCGCCATG
>DATEQI010000118.1:0-8934 GCA_035272805.1 Alphaproteobacteria bacterium
AGATGTCGTAGACGAGATCATGGGCGCGCTGGCGCCCGAGGTGGGGTGCCAGTCCCATCATCACCGCCTCGGAGACGATGAGACCGCCGGTGAGATCGAGGTTGCTCCGCATGCGCGCGGCGTCGACCTCGAGGCCGGCCGCAAGGCCACGGCTTTGTGCGAGCGTCCCCGAGGCGAGGAGGAAGATGTCCGGAAGCGCTATCCATTCGATCTGCCAGGGACCGGTCGAGCGCTCGTGATCGGCCACCATGGCCTCGAGCATGGCGCCGACGTTCTGGCGCACCAGTGCTGCCGTCGCGTGTATGTAGAGGCAGGAGATCGGATTGCGCTTCTGCGGCATGGTGCTGCTCGAGCCGCGGCCCTCCTGGAAGGGCTCAAAGACCTCCGCGACCTCCGTCTGCATCAGGAGCTTCACGTCGGTCGCGAGCTTGCCGAGCGTTCCCGTCACCAGGCCCAGGAAGCAGGCAACCTCGGCGAGCCCGTCGCGCACGGTGTGCCAGGCGATCAAAGGCTGCCCCAAGCCGAGTTCGGCCATGAGGGCCGCCTGCACCTTGAGCCCGTCGGCGCCGAGCGAGGCAAGCGTCCCGGCCGCCCCGCCGAACTCGCCCACGAGCACGCGCGGGCGCAGCTCGGCCAAGCGCGCGCGATGGCGCTGCATTGCCGCCAACAGCGTCGCGATCTTGTAGCCGAAGGTGATGGGCACGGCCTGCTGCAGGTTGCTGCGCCCGGCCATGGGGGTCAAGCGGTGCCGCTTGGCGAGTCCGGCGAGGGCCGCCGAGATCGCGGCGAGGTCCTGCTCGACGAGCTCGAGTGCCGCGCGCAGCTGGAGGACCGCCGCAGTGTCGGTCACGTCCTGCGTCGTCGCCCCCCAATGGCAATATTCGCCCAAGCCGTCGGCGGAAAGCGCCACGAGCTGCTGCACGACGCCGAGGATGGGGTAGCCGATCCGCTCGGTCTGGGCCTTGAGCTTGACGAGATCGATGTTCTCGACTTTGCAGTGCCGCACGATCTCGGCGGCCGCGCGCTCGGGAATGATGCCGAGGCCGGCCTGGACGCGGGCGAGTGCCGCCTCGAAATCGAGGTAGCACTGGACCCGGTACTCGTCCGAGAAGATGCGGCGCATCGCCGCGGTCGAGAAGATATCCCGGAAGATCGCGGAATCGAGGGTCGTGGCGGGCATCGTGCGGTCTCCCCGTCATTGGATTATCGCACAATCATCTTGCACTCGCGCGGTGCTGAGACAAAGATGCTTTCTCGAGTTGCCTCTCAGCCCCTTGGAGGGCGTCCGGGAAAGGACAGCGGCCATGTCGGATCTTCCGAAAACCGTGCGGATCAACGAGGAGGGCCCGCGCGAGGGCTTCCAGATCGAGAAGGGGCCGATTTCGACGGCGCGCAAGGTCGAGCTGATCGACGCGCTCTCCGAGACGGGTCTCAAGCAGATCCAGGTGGTTTCCTTCGTGAGCCCCAAGGCGGTGCCGCAAATGGCCGATGCCGAGGAGGTGGTGGCGGGGTTCAAGAGGAAGCCGGGGGTGCGTTATACCGCCCTTTGGCTCAACGAGAAGGGCCTCGTTAGGGCGCTCGCCACCAAGCGCCTCGACATCGAGGGCTCATTGTCGCTCACCGCGTCCGAGAAGTTCCTCAAGCGCAACCAGAACCGCACGCTTGCGGAGAATGTTCAAGCCCAGCACAGCATTGTCGGCATGTACAAGGAGCACGGCGTTCCGGTCGAGCGCGGCTCGATCATGGCGGCCTTCGGCTGCAATTTCGAGGGCGACATCCCCGTCACTACCCTCCTCGAGATCATCCAGGAGATGCTGGAGATCGCCGAGCAGCACCAGATCAAGATCAAGACCATCTCCCTTGCCGACACCATGGCCTGGGCGACGCCGGCGTCGATCAAGCGCGTCGTGGGGGCCGTGCGCGAGCGCTTCCCCGATTTGAGGATCAATCTCCACCTCCATGACACGCGCGGCATGGGCATCGCGAATGCCTATGCCGGCCTCGAGATGGGGGTGGCGAGCTTCGATGCCGCGGTCGCCGGCCTCGGCGGCTGCCCCTTCGCGGCGCATGCGGGGGCCGCGGGCAACGTGTGCACCGAGGACCTCGTCTTCATGTGCGACGAGATGGGGATCGAGACCGGCGTCGACCTCGAGAAGCTCATCGAGACGGCGCGGCTCGCCGAGGACATCGTCGGCCACCCGCTGCCGGGCTCGGTGATGAAGGGAGGCAGCCTGAAACGCCTGCGCGCGGCGGCGGGAGTGCACTGAGATGGCCCGGCGCAGCACCAAGGTGGCGAGCGAGCCGCAAGTGCGCCCGCTCACCCGCGCGGCCGGCGAATTCGTCGCGGGCGTCGCGTTTCAGGATCTGCCGGCAGACGCGGTACGCACGGCGCGCACCGGCTTCACCGATTGCATCGGCACCATGATCGCCGGCAGCGTCGAGCTGGCACCCAAGCTCATGCGCCGGGTCCTCGGCATCGGCGGGGGCAGCGGCGAGGCCTCGCTCTATCTCGGCCGAGAGCGCGGCCCGGCCCCGGACGCCGCCTGGATCAACGGCGTTGCCGGCCATGCGCTCGACTATGACGACGTGGCGCTGCGCGGCCATCCGAGCACCGTGCTGGTGCCCGCCCTCCTCGCCGAGGGCGAGGCGCTCGGCTCCTCCGGGCGCGATCTCATCACGGCCTATGTGGCAGGCTACGAGGTGTGGGCCGAGCTGGTGAGCCGCGAGCCCGACCATCATCACGAGAAGGGCTGGCACCCGACCGGCATTTTCGGTGCGATCGGGGCGGCGGCGGCGGTCGCGGCCCTCAGGAAGCTCGATGCCGCGAGTGCCGTCCACGCGATCGGGCTCGGCGCCTCGCAGGCGAGCGGGATCATGGCCAATTTCGGCACCATGACGAAGCCGTTCCACGCCGGCCGCGCCGCGCATGCGGGCATCATCGCGGCACGGCTTGCAGCTGCCGGCTTCACCGCGTCCGCGGATGCGCTCGAGCATCCCCAGGGCTTCCTCGCCGCCGTGTCGCCCAAGGGACGCGTCGACCGCGAATCGGCACCACGCGGCCTCGGTCAGGCCTGGCGCATCGTGGAGGAGGGGCTCAGCATCAAGAAGTATCCTTGCTGCTACTGCACCCATCGCGCCCTCGATGCCATGCTCGATCTCGTAGCGGCCCGTCCGCTCGAGCCGGAGCGGATCAAGCGCATCACCGTCTCGCTGAGCAAGACCCACGCGACGATCCTGCGCAACCACCGGCCCTCGACCGGGCTTGCCGCGAAGTTCAGCATGGAGTTCGCCATGGCGGCGGCGGTGATCGCCCGCCGGGTGGGCTTAGCTGAGCTGACCGACGACTTCGTCGGGCGCCGCGACGTGCAGGAGCTGATGACGCGCGTCTCCCTCGAGCCCAACGAGAATTACGACACGGAATCGCTCGGCGGCTCGGTCTACGACCAGGTCATCGTGCACCTCGCGGACGGCGTCGTGCTGCAGAGCGAGCAGGTGCGCCGCGCGCGCGGCCACGCCGAGCGCCCCCTCGCGCGCGAGGAGCTCGAGCAGAAGTTCAGGGGCTGCCTCGAGGCCGCGGGACGCGCGTCCCGCGCGGACGCGCTCTTCGCCCGCCTCGAGCGCCTGGAGGAGCTCGGCTCCGCGCGCGAGCTCGCTGAGGCGCGCTAGGCCGGCATTCATGCGTGGCCGACGACGCGTCCGCTCAGTCCATCGGCTTGCGGACGGTCACTTCGGATGCTCGGTGATGCGTAGGATTGCGTAGGTATCCGCCTCTATCTTGAAATACAGGCGATAGCTCCGCGTCACTAGTGCCTGCCAGACATCGTTGGCCTTGTCGTACTTCTTGGCCTTGAGCGACGGGTGGTTGAGGTTGCCAAGGAGCAAGTCGAGTTGCTTGGCAACGCTCTTGCGAATCCGAGGAGTCAGGCCCTGGTAGTCACGCACCGCCGCCCTGGTCATCAGTATTTTCATGGGGGCTGCCCGCTGGTGAAATGTGCTTGATCAAATCAGCGACGCTGTCGAATGCCAGCGTCACGCGGCCAGCCTGCAAATCGGCAAGCCCTTCGGCGAGCTTCGTTGCGATATCTCGATCCAGCACGATCTTCGGCTGAAGCACGATCCTTCCCCCCTCGCGGCTCACCTCGAGATAATCGCCCTCGGCAAGGGCGAACTCCTCGCGGATTTCCGCCGGAATGGTGACTTGACCCTTGTGCTTGACCCGAACAAGAGACATGAACGACGTCCTATTTCTAGTAGGAAAGTCAGACTATCCGACTAACATAGCTCGGCGGCCTGCTCTGTCAAGTCGCCATAATGGTCGCCGAGTTGGGGCGGCCGTCCTAGGATGGCGCTGATGGAGACGCCCAGCGAGACAGAGACCGCCGCCTATCGGCTGCCGCCGGCGATCCGGGAGTTCCGCGAGCTCGCGCGGCGCATCGTCCGCGAGGAGATGCTGCCGCTCGAGCGCGACTTCCTCGCGCGCTCCGGCCACGTCTACGGCATGGCACCGATCAACAATCTGCGCCTCGCGTTTCCGGCCGCGCTCGTCGAGCGACTGGTCAAGCTCGCGCGCGCGACCGGGCTCTGGCATTTCATGGTGCCCGAGCGATATGGCGGCTCGGGCCTGGGCATGCTGGCGCAGTCAGCCATCCTCGAGGAGTTCATGTACTCGGCGGTGCCGTTCCCCTTCGCCAACGTCGCCAACATCCTGTACGAGTGCAAGGGCGCGCAGATCGAGCGCTACCTTAAGCCGGTGATCGCCGGCGAGAAGACCACCTGCTTCGCGCAGACCGAGCCGGACGCCGGCTCCGATCCCGGTGGGATGATGAAGACGCGGGCGGTCAAGGAGGGCGGCGGCTGGGTCATCAACGGCACCAAGATGTGGATCTCGAATGCCGCCGAGTCCGACGTCATCATGGTGCAGGCGGTGACCGACCCCGAGAAGCGCCAGCGCGGCGGCATCACCATGTTCCTCGTCGAGCGCCGCAATCCGGGCGTCAAGATCGAGGAGCCGGGGCTCGCCACCTGGCTCGGCCCGCGCCCGGCGCAATACATCGTCCATTTCGAGGACTGCAGGGTGGGCGAGGCCGACGTGCTCGGCGAAGTGGGGCAGGGCTTCAGGCTGGGCCAGCGCTGGCTCACCATCCACGATCGCCTGCTGCGCGGCCCCTATGCGCTCGGCAAGATGCAGCGCGCGCTCGACATGTCCGTCGAATGGGCGAAAGCGCGCGTGACCTTCGGCCGGCCGATCGCGGAGCGCCAGGCGATCCAGTGGAAGCTGGTCGACATGCACGTCGACATCACGGCGCTGCGCTCGATGACTTACGAGATGGCGGCACGCGCCGACGGCGGCGAGGACGTGCGCAGCGAGGCGGCACTCGTCAAGATGTGCGCGGGCGACTGGGGTGCTCGGTGCCTCGACCGCGCCATCCAGATTCACGGCGCCATGGGCGAGTCGACCGAGCTGCCGCTGACCCTTTTCTATCGCCTGCTGCGCCACGCGCAGATCGGCGGCGGCACGAGCGAGATCCAGCGCATACTGATCGCGCGCAAGCTGTTGGGGAAGGGATGAGGGGAAGCCACTTCAACCGGCTCGCACCTCACGCGGACATGATGGTCTAGCGTCCTTGGCGCCTGCTCTCTGTCCTCTCAGCCAAAGCGTTCTCTTCCTCAGCCGAAGATCAGATTTGGCAGCCACAGGGTCATGATCGGCACGTAGGTGATGAGGCCGAGCACTATGAGGAGCACGACGAGGAAGGGCAGGATGCCGCGGATCACCTCGCCGATCGGCGCGTCGGAGATGGTGGAGAGCACATAGAGGTTGAGGCCCACCGGCGGATGGACCAGCCCCACCTCCATGTTGTGCGTGAAGATGATGCCGAAATGCACCGGATTGACGCCGAGCGGTATGAGCACCGGCGCCAGGATCGGCATCACCAGCAGCAGCGTGCCGACCACCTCGAGGAAGCAGCCGATGATCAGCAGCACGATGTTGATCATCAGCAGGAACTCCCAGGTGGCAAGCCCCTGGTGCGCGGTGAAATCCACGAACCGCGCCGGGACGCCGGAGCCCGTCATCCAGTGGCCGAAAACCAGCGCCGTGGCGATGATGAGCATGATGACGCCGGCGCTGGCGAGCCCCTCGGCGACCACTTCGAGCGTGCGGGCCCAGGCGAAGCCGCGATAGACGACGAGGCTCGCCAGGAGTGCTGTCACGGCTGCGAGTGCTGCCGCCTCGGTGATGGTGACGATGCCGCCGTAGATGCCGACCATCACCACCGTGGGCACGAGCATGGCCGGCAGCGCCCTCAAGCTCACGCGCAGCCGATCGCGCATCGGCATCGTCCGCTCGGCCGGAAAGTCCTTGCGCCGGGCGTAGTAGAGCACCCAGAGGAAGAACGCGCCCGCCTGCAAGAGCCCGGGCAGGATGCCGGCGAGGAAGAGCCTCGGCACCGACTGCTCGGTGACGATGCCGTAGAGAATGAGCGCGAGCGAGGGCGGGATGACGACGCCGATCGTGCCCGAGGCGCCGAGCACGCCCAGCACGAAGGACCGCGGATAGCCCCGCTCGATCATCACCGGCGCCAGGATCGTGCCCATGGCGAGCGCGGTCGCGACCGACGAGCCGGAGATCGCCGCGAAGAGCGCGCAGGAGACGACGGCGACGAGGCCGAGCGAGCCCTTGATGCCGCCGAGCCAGGCAGCCGAGGCGTCGACCAGCGCCTGCGCCACGCCGCCGCGGCGCATGAAGGTCGCGGCCATCACGAACAGCGGCAGCGCCATCAGCGTCGTCGAGTTGAGCTGGTCGATCATGTTCTGGGCCAGGCCGATGATCGGCTGGCCCGAGACGAAGTAGAGGATCGCGGCGCAGGCGCCCAAGACGAGGAAGATCGGCATGCCCGCGGCGAGGAGGCCGATGAACAACAGCAGGAACCCGGCGATCGCCATCGCGCGCGCGCCCGAGGCTCAGTCGGCGGTCGGCGGCACGAGCTCGGCCGGCACCTCGCGCCGGATGGCGTGCCCGATGGTCATCTTCGCGGGGTCGAAGAGGAAGAGGTAGCGCACGAGGCGGATGGCGTAGCGGATCAGCATCAATCCCCCGCCCACCGGCAGCGCCAGGTAATAGACCCACATCGGGAACTGCAGGTCGGAGGAGCTGCGCTGGTCGAAGAGCCACGCCAAGGCCACGATCTGCCAGCCGTACCAGACCATGCCGGCGGTAAACGCCATCGCCATCAGGCAGTTGAACGTCTCGACCCAGCGTAGCGCCGGCGCCGGCAGCAGGCGCAGCACGAGATCGGGACGCACATGGCCGTCGTTGCGCACCAGCTGGCTCGCCACCAGCATCACCGCCCAGACGGCGAGGTAGACGATCACCTCCTCGGCCCAGTTGATCGCGTTCCCCGGGTCGATGTAGCGCCCGAACACCTGGACGACCGCGATCACCAGCGCCGAGGCGCCCAAGAGACCCACGAGGGTCCGCTCGACGCGGTCCCACGCCGTGAGCGCGCGGGCGAGGCGCTCCGCCGGGGTGCCTTGCCCGGGGCCGGCGCCGTCAGGCGCCGACATCCGCCATGACCAGCTTGACCAGTTGCGCCGAGATGTGCGCCTCCTCGGCCACCTTGTCCTGCTCCGTGATCATCTTCGCACGCATCGCTTCGAGTTCCGACTGCGGCACGTCGACGAAGGTGACGCCCTGCTTGGCCATTTCGGCGCGGCCGTTCTCCTGCGACTTGGCCGAGCCGGCGCGGTATTGGGCGATGTTGTCCGCCCACAGCTTGGTCATGATCCCCTGGAGCTCGGGGCCGAGCTTCGTCCAGAAGGCCGGGTTGACGATCGGGATGTACAAGCCCGTCGCCTGATGGTCCTGGAGCGAGTGGCGCAACCCGGAATCCACGAGCTTGGAGCTGTTGGCGCTCTCGTTCGTCGTGATGAGTCCGTCGAACGTCCCCTGCGACATGGCGAGTGGCACGTCCGGCCAGGCGGTGGTGTTGGCGATGCCGCCGAAGTAGCGGATGCGCCAGGAGTTGAGGACGCCGCCGGGGCTCCTGAGCTTCATGTCCTTGAGATCCGCGACGCTGTTGAGCGGCTTCTTGGTCGAGTACCAGTTGTCGAAGCCGAGATCGAGCCAGAGGCCGAGCACCTGGGCGCCGAGTTTGTCGGTGATCTCGCTGTTGACGAGCTTGCCGCCGGCCCCGTCGGTCGCCTTGTGGATGAGGTCGAACGGCCGGCCGTAGAACCCCGGCAGCGAGACGAAGTCGGCGTCGGGCACGAAGCCGGTCAGCGTCCAGTTGCCGGGGCAGGCCATCTCGACCTGGCCCTGGATCAGCGCCTTCGTCACCTGGAGGTCGGGGAACAACGCCCCGCTCTCGAACAGCTTGGTCTTGACCCGGCCGCCCGACGCCGACTCGAGCTTGGCGAGGTAATCGCGGAACGCCACGTTGCGCGGATGCGACGGCGTGGTGTCGAGCGAGCAGCGGAGCTCGAGCGGCTCGTCGGCCTCCGGCCGGCGAATGAACGGAGCGGCAAGCAAAACGGCGGCCGCGGCTGCGAAAGCCCTGCGGCTGAGCATGACTGACATGGTGCATCCTCCCGGCCGTGAGTTTTGATTTCGCAATTTACGCCTTGGGGTTCGACATCGTCAAGCGAGGCTGCCGGAACGCATTGCGCTGCGCTTTTCGCACGACCGTCCAATAACCCAAGCCCACCGGATAGGATGCCCGCATGCGCGCGATTACGAAGGCGCGATGCTCTTGCGGATCGCGCCATGGCCCCGGAATATGGCGCCCGCCCGCGCGAGACCTGCGATCTCCGTCTCGCTGTAGCCGAGCTCCGCCAGCACCTCCGCGGTCTGCGCGCCGAGCGGCTGGGGCGGAATACGCACTTCCGGCGCCTTGCCGTCGTAGCGGTTGGGATGGGCGACCAACGTGATGGGGG
>DATEQI010000119.1:0-3471 GCA_035272805.1 Alphaproteobacteria bacterium
ACAGGAAGCTCCATGACGTGATTACCTCGCCGCTCGGCGTCTACAGCTCCTTCGACCGGGTGTGGATGGAGTGAGGCGCGCGATGGGGCCCGGACCCGACCGGGCGAGGCCGCGCGCTTTGGCAAGGGGGCCGGGCGTTGAAGCGCGCAAGCGCCCGGGTGCGCCATGAGGCGGCTCCGCTTCGTGCTGCGTCGGCTCGCCCAGGCCGTACCCACCGTCCTTCTCATCGTCGTCGTCAACTTCTTCCTCCTCCACCTGGCACCCGGCGATGCGGCGCAGGTGCTGGCCGGCGAGGCCGGCTCGGCAACGCCCGAGTACATGGCGGCACTGCGCGCCAAGTTCGGGCTCGACCAGCCGCTCTACGTGCAGCTCTTCGACTACATCAAGACGATGCTCTCGCTCGATCTCGGCATGTCGTTCCGGCAGAACGAGCCCGTGCTGACGCTCATTCTCGGGCGGCTCGGCCCCACGCTTCTCCTCATGACGACGACGCTTTTCCTCTCCCTCGGCGGCGGCGTGCTGCTGGGCATCCTCGCCGCCAGCGGATTGAGGACGTGGCGGGACAACGTCATCTCGGTGCTGGCGCTCGTCTCCTACGCGACCCCGCTCTTCTGGCTCGGCCTCATGTTGATCATTCTCTTCGCGATCGACCTCGGCTGGCTGCCGACGAGCGGCATGGAAACGATCGGCGCCTTCTACCAGGGCTGGGCCCGGGTCTTCGATATCGCGCGCCACCTCGTGCTTCCGGCGCTGACGCTGTCGCTCTTCTACCTCGCCGTCTACACCCGGCTCATGCGCGCCGCGATGCTCGAGCAGGCGGGGATGGACTACGTGACGACGGCGCGCGCCAAGGGCCTGAGCGAACGGCGCATCACCTTCGTCCACGTGCTGCGCAACGCTTTCCTCCCGGTTCTCACCATCGCCGGCATCCAGGTGGGCGGCCTCATCGGCGGCTCGGTCGTCGTCGAAACGATCTTCGAGTGGCCCGGCCTCGGGCTCCTGGCCTTCGAATCGCTCTTCGCGCGCGACCTCAATCTGCTCTTCGGCATCTTCTTTCTCTCCGCCTGCCTCGTCGTGCTGGTGAATCTCGCGGTCGACGTCCTCTACACGTTCCTCGACCCGCGCATCGAGTTCTGATGAGCCCGCCGCAGGCAGCGCTCAAGGATTTGGCCCGGCGCTTCGCGCGCAACCGCTCGGCACTCGTCGGGCTCGCGATCCTCGCGGCCGTGCTCCTTCTCGCGGCGGTGGCACCACTCCTCTATCCAGGTACGCCCTTTGCTCTTGCCGGCAAGCCGGTCTCCCCGCCCTTTGGCAACTTCCTCCTCGGCACCGATATGCTCGGCCGGGACGTGGCCGCCGGGATCGCGCATGGCGCCAAGACCTCGCTCCTCATCGGCCTCGTCTCGACCGCGGTCGCGGTCGCGTTCGGCACGCTTGCGGGCGGGCTTGCGGGCTATTACGGCGGGCGGATCGACGGGCTCCTGATGCGCATCACGGAAATTTTCCAGACCATCCCCTCCTTCATTTTCGCGATCGTGCTCGTGGCCGTCATGAGCCCGTCGATCGCGAGCACGGTCATCGCGATCTCGGTCGTCTCCTGGCCGGGGGTCGCGCGGCTCGCGCGCGGAGAGTTCCTCTCCATGCGCCAGCGCGAGTACGTGCAGTCCTGCATCAGCCTCGGCATGGGAGATGCGCGCATCATGTTCGCGCAAATTCTCCCCAACTGCCTCTCGCCCCTCGTCGTCACGGCATCGCTGCTCGTGGCGACGGCGATCCTCATCGAGTCCGGGCTCGCCTTCCTGGGCCTCGGCGATCCGAACGTGATGAGCTGGGGCTTCCAGGTCGGCGCCGGACGCACGGTTCTGCGCACGGCATGGTGGGTTTGCACCTTCCCGGGATTCGCCATCCTCCTCACGGTGCTGGCGATCAATCTCGTGGGCGAGGGCCTTAACGATGCGCTCAACCCGCGGCTGAGGAACCGGTGATGGCCGGCGCCGATGGCATCATCTTGAGGGTCGAGGGATTGCGGGTCGATCTGCCGGCGGGGGTCGAGCGCGCCTATGCCGTCGAGGACGCGAGCTTCACCCTCGGGCGGCGCGAGGTGCTGTGCCTCGTCGGCGAATCGGGCTCCGGCAAGTCGATCACGGCGCGCGCGATCATGGGGCTCCTGCCGCCGCAGGTCGTTGCGAGCGCCGGCCGCATTCTCTTCGGCGACGAGGATCTGCTCAAGGTGGCGCCGGAGCGGCTCCGGGCCATCCGCGGCAGCGACATCGCCATGATCTTCCAGGAGCCGATGACCGCGCTCAATCCGCTGATGACGATCGGCGATCAGATCGACGAGGTACTGCGGAGCCACGGCGGAGGTGCTGGCGCGGCACGACGGGCGCGCATTCTCGCCCTTCTCGCCGACGTGCATCTTCCGGAGCCGGAGCGGATCCTCCACGCCTATCCGCATCAGCTCTCCGGCGGGCAGCGCCAGCGCGCCATGGTCGCCATGGCCCTCGTGCTCGAGCCCAAGATCATCATCGCCGACGAGCCGACGACGGCGCTCGACGTCACCACCCAGGCGCAAATCCTCTCCCTCATCCGCGAGCTGCAGGCAAAGCACGCGACCGGCGTGCTGTTCATCACCCACGACTTCGGCGTCGTCGCCGAGATCGCCGACCGCGTCGCCGTGATGCGTCACGGCCGGCTGGTCGAGGTGGACGCCGCCGAGCGCGTTCTCAACGCGCCGCGCCATCCCTATACGCGCCTGCTCCTCGATGCGGTGCCCGGCGGCAAGCTGCGGCCGCCCGCCGGGACGGAAGCGCGGCCGGTGGTGCTCTCCGTGAAGCGGCTCGCCAAGACTTTCCGGAGCGGCGGCGGCTTTCTCGGCCGCGGCAGACGTGTCGTCCGCGCGCTCAAGGAGGTGAGCCTCGAGCTCCACCGCGGGGAGACTCTCGGCCTGGTGGGAGAATCCGGCTCGGGCAAGTCGACCCTCGCGCGCTGCGTGATCCGCCTCGTCGAGCCGGACAGCGGGGAAGTGGCGCTCGGCGACGTGAGCCTGACCGGACTTTCGGCGCGCGCGCTCAGGCGTCAACGCGCGCGCATCCAAATGGTGTTCCAGGACCCTTACGCCTCGCTCAACCCGCGTTACAGGATCGGGCGGCTCGTGGCGGACGGCCTGCTGATCAACGGCGTGGCACCGGCCGCCGCACGGGCGCGCGCGGCGGAGCTCCTCGAGCTCGTCGGGATCGAGGCGGCCGCCGCCGAGCGTTACCCGCACGAATTCTCGGGCGGACAGCGCCAGCGCATCTGCATCGCGCGGGCGTTGGCACTCTCGCCCGAGGTGCTGGTGGCCGACGAGCCGGTCTCAGCCCTCGATGTCTCGGTCCAGGCGCAGGTCCTGAGGCTCTTCGCCGAGTTGCGCGAGCGTCTCCAGCTTTCCATTCTCTTCATCACCCACGATCTGCGCGTGGCGGCGGAGGTGTG
>DATEQI010000120.1:0-2437 GCA_035272805.1 Alphaproteobacteria bacterium
CGCCCCTTCCCCGGCCGCGGCGGCTCCACGCTGAGGATCCCGCAGCGGCCGGCGCTCGCGCGGGAGCGCGTCCGTCATGTGGGCGAGCCGGTGGCCCTCGTCTTAGCCGAGAGCGAGGCCGAGGCCCTCGATGCGGCCGAGCTTGTAGCACTCGACTACGAGCCGCTTGCCGCCGTCGTCGATCTCCATGACGCGGTGGCACCGGGGGCACCCCAGATTTGGCCGGAAGCGCCGGGCAACTTAGCGCTCGATTGGTCGAGCGCTGCAACGAAGGACGACAGCAATGCCCGCGAGGTCGAGCGGAGCTTCGCCGCTGCCGCGCACATCGCACGCTTGACGCTCGCAAGCCAGCGCCTCGTCGTGGCCTCGCTCGAGCCGCGCGGCGCCGTCGCGAGCTATGACGCGGCGAGCGACGGTCTCACGCTTCATGCCGGCTCGCAGGGAGCCCAGGTGCTGCGCGACCAGCTCATCGGCGCCCTCCGCATGCCCCCCGAGAAGTTGCACGTGCTGACCGGCGACGTGGGCGGCGGTTTCGGGATGAAGACCTCGGGCTATCCCGAATACGCCGCCCTCCTTGTCGCCGCGCGCAAGCTCGGCCGGCCCGTGCGTTGGGCGTCCTCCCGCTCCGAGGCCTTCGTGAGCGACAACCAGGCGCGCGACAGCGTGACGGAGGCGGCCTTGGCCCTTGACCGCGACGGCCGCTTCCTCGCACTCCGCGTGGCGGCGCTTGCCAACATGGGCGCCTACCTCACCTCGCACGGCGCCTATATCGCGACCCACAACTTCGCCCGCTGCTTTCCCATCGTCTATGACGTGCGGCACATCGATGTCTCGGTGCGCTGCGTCTTCACCAACACGCTGCCGGTCGGCCCCTATCGCGGCGCCGGGCGGCCCGAGGCGAACTACGTGATGGAGCGCCTCGTCGAGGAGGCAGCGCGCGTCTGCGGCATCGATCCCATCGAGCTGCGCCGGCGCAACATGATCGCGCCCGCGATGATGCCCTATCGCACCGCCGTGGGCGCCACCTTCGACAGCGGCGCCTTCGCGGCCATTCTCGATGAGGCCTTGCGACAGGCCGGCTATGCCGGCTTTCGCGAGCGCCGCAGGAGCTCCGAGCGAGCCGGCAGGCGGCGCGGCATCGGCGTCTCCTCCTTCCTCGAGCATGCCGGCGGGGCGCCGAGCGAGCCGGCCGAGATCGCCTTTCCGGGCGACGCGACGGTGCGCGTGGGGCTTGCCGTCCAGGCCATGGGGCAGGGCCACGCCTCGGTCTTCCGCAGGCTCGCCGCCCGAGAGCTCGGCCTTAACGAGGCGCAAGTCGCCTTGGTTGAGGGCGACTCGCGCCTCGGGCTCGCCGGCATGGGCACCGTCGCCTCGCGCTCGGCGACCATGGCAGGTACGGCGATCCACGGCGCCGTCGCGCGCGTGCTCGTCAAGGGACGCCGCGTCGCGGCCTTGGCGCTCGAGGCCGCCGAAGCCGACATCACTTTCGCGCGCGGCTTCTTCGAGATCGCCGGCACCGACCGCCGTCTCTCGCTCTTCGAAGTGGCAGAGCGCGCCGTCGCGCTCAAGGCGAGCGGCGAGATCGCCGAGACGCTCGACACGCGCGAGACGGCGCAGGTGCCGCAGACCTTTCCCAACGGCTGCCACGTCGCGGAAGTGGAGATCGATCCCGAGACGGGTCGGGTGACGCTCGCCGCCTATACGGCCGTCGACGACTGCGGGGTGGCGCTCGATGAGGTGATCGTCGAGGGCCAGGTGCAGGGTGGCATCGCCCAAGGCGTGGGCCAGGCCCTCCTCGAGCATGCGCTCTACGATCGGCAAAGCGGCCAGCTGCTTGCCGGCTCGTTCATGGACTATGCCATGCCGCGCGCCGATGATCTGCCCCGCTTGGCCAGCACCCTCCACGCGGTCCCTTGCCGCACCAATCCGCTCGGCGTCAAGGGGGTCGGCGAGGCGGGCACCACGGGAGCGCTTGCCGCCGTCATGAACGCGGTCGCCGACGCGCTGCCGGCGGGCCACGCCCTCGACATGCCGGCAACGCCCGAGAAGGTCTGGCGCGCCTGCCGTGTCGCGGCCGCGGATAAGAAACCTTGAGAGAGGAGACCACGATGCTCTACCGCTGCCTGCCCGCGGCCAACCGCACTGCCACCCTGAGGAACCCCGCACGGGGCAAGCGGCGCGGTGCCTCCCGCCATTTCACCGTCGACATCCACTGCCACGTGCTGACAGAAGCGGCCGACGCGCTGGTGAAGCCCTACTTCAAGTCCGAGAGCGAGCCTCTTTTCCGCTTCGCCAACGCGGCGACGCGCGAGGTCAACCGGCTGCAGGGGATCGCAACCCACGACAAGATCACCTCGGTCGAGACGCGCCTCAAGGCGATGGATAAGGCCGGCATCGACGTGCAGGCGATCTCGCCGGCACCCTTCCAGTACCACTA
>DATEQI010000121.1:0-4007 GCA_035272805.1 Alphaproteobacteria bacterium
AAAGGGATGCCGGCCGTCTCGCCGCCCGCGATGGCGTCGAGCGATTCGTAGCCCGCCTCGCGCAGGATCATCTCGACGGCCAAATCCATGAGCTTCGCGCGCGCGCGCGGGAAGGAGATCAGCCTGCGGCAGTCGATATAGACCGGCGAGCGGCGTCCCGAGGTGAGGACGAAGGGCTTGTCGGGGCTGAACTTGACGGCATCGAGCTCGAGCAGGATGCGCGCGGTCGTATAGGCCGGGCTGTCTTGCGCGGGGGGCTCTCTTGCAGCACTCATGCCGGGTCTCCAGATCGGGGCGGGAATGGCGGCGGCGGCCCGGAGGCGCGCTTCCAGGGGCGCACGTTACGGCCGAACTGAGCCCGAGGGAAGGGGTTTGGCACCGGTGCTGCGCGCCAGCGCGCTCTCGCGGGGACACCGCGGCAAAAGCGCTCGTTTGCACCCGCCTCCCTACTTGCTAAGCTTTGCCGTCGCCATTTGCAGGGATTCCCCCATGTCCGAGCTCGTTCTCCTCGAGCGCCAAGCCGACATCGCGACCGTCATCCTCAATCGCCCCGAGAGGCTCAACGCGCTCAACAAGGCGCTGTGGCAGGCGCTCGGCGAGACGATGGCCGCACTCGAGCGGGACGACAGCCTGCGCGCCGTCATCCTGCGCGGTGCGGGCGACAAGGCCTTCGCACCGGGTGCGGACATCAGCGAGTTCGAGAACGAGCGCGCCAACAGGGAGCAGGCGCAAGCCTACGGCCGCGTCATGCACGTGGCCATGGGCCGCATCGCCGAGTGCCGCCATCCCACCGTCGCGATGATCAAGGGCATCTGCGTCGGCGGCGGGCTCGAGCTTGCCATGATGTGCGATCTCAGGATCTGCGGACAATCGAGCCGCTTCGGCGTGCCGATCAACCGCCTCGGCGTGATCATGGCGTACCCCGAGATCATAGCACTCATCGACCTGGTCGGCCGCGCCACGGCCCTCGAGATTCTGCTCGAAGGCCGCCTCTTCGACGCCGAGGAGGCGAAGGAGAAGGGTCTCGTCACGCGCGTCGTCCCCGATGACAAGGTCGAGGAGGAGGCCTATGCGAGCGCGCGCCGCATCTCCCAAGGAGCGCC
This sequence comes from Alphaproteobacteria bacterium, assembly GCA_035272805.1. Lineage (GTDB taxonomy): Bacteria > Pseudomonadota > Alphaproteobacteria > JACZXZ01 > JACZXZ01 > DASPPM01. The sequence goes on from DATEQI010000121.1 coordinate 1,104, forward strand.
GCTTTCGAACCGCTACCACAAGAAGTTCGCGCGCCGGCTCCTCGATCCCCGGCCGCTTTCCGCCGAGGAGTTCGCCGAGGGCTTCGCGACCGCCGGTAGCGAGGACTACCAGGAGGGCTATCGCGCCTTCATCGGGAAGCGCAAGCCCAACTTTCGCGGCGTATAGCGCCGATAAGCTATTCGTCCCAATCGAGAGGAGTGTCTGCGCGCAGCATGTCGTAGATGCGGGTGACCTTGACGCTCGGCGCGTCGCGCAAGTCCGTGTGGGTCAACCAGAGTTTTGCCTGGATGAGCTCGTCCTTCGTCGGCGCGAGCGCCATCACGGAGGCGAGCTTGACGTCGTCGAGGCGCCCGAGGATCCCCATCACCTCCTCGCGGGTCAGCTTGCTCATGGCCGAGTCTCCCAACCGCACAATATCCGATTTTCCGGCCGCATCACGGAATGACGCCGCAGGCGACGCGCATTCCAGCCTCGCCCGCCGTGGCCTTGTCCGTCTCGCTTGGCGCTCCGCCCTCGATGACGATCGCGCGGCCCTTGAACTCCTCGAGCCGCAAGCCGGGCGCCGTCACCGCCGTACGCGCGATCCCGTCCTTGTCGACGGTGAGCACGAGAGACAGGGCCGCGGAGACATCCGTGCCCGGGGCCTTGCCGGGCCGGTCCACCTTTGTCGGCGTGAAGGTGCCGCCGGCAGCACCCCCCGCCACCTTGTTTCCATTGATCTCGGCGGGGCCGCAGTCGCCATTCGCGTGGATCGAGATCGCATGAGGACCCGGCGCCAGGCCCTTGAGAAGAGGGGTGAGCCGCAAGCCCTGCCCGGTGTCGGCCGCGCGAACGGTTCCGATCGTGGCACCAATTCCCACGGGTGTGACGAGGGTGATGCGGATGCGCGCCTCATCCGCGGAGACCCGGCCGGCGAAGACAAGGGCGGCCAGCAGAACGGTCGCGCGCGCGCATTCCGTTGCCGTCACCCGCATGAGTATCCTCCGGTTGCGCTCCCTAGCCTCGCACGGCAAAGTCAGCGCCGCCGTCGCCAGTGGATCGATTGCCGGCGCCACCGCCAAGTTTGGCGCTAATGCGGCCGCGCATCAAGGCGGGTGCCGGCAATCGCGTAAGCATTGCCCCAAGGGAGGCGCACGGCTGGTTGATTCTTTCCTGTCCTGCCGGCATAGTGTAGCGCAAGAGGCAGAATCGCGGGGGGCAAATGCGCCGTCATTTCCAGAGTGCTGTGTTCGCGGCGCTCCTATGCATGATGATGCCTGGGGGTGCGGCCAAGGCCGATGGGCTGGGCTTTTTCGAGCGCGGACCGGTTCCAGCGTTGCTCGAGTTCAGCGCCGGGGCCTTTGCGCCGCTCGACCCTCCCGGCGAGAACAACCATGGCGCCGGCTCGACGGCGCTTTTCCAAGTCGACGGGATCTCGCGCTGGGACATCGTCAATTTCTGGAACTATTTCATCGTCAACCCTTATATCGGCGGCTTCGCGACCGGCAAGGGCGGCGGCATGGGCTACGGCGGCATTCATGGCACCGCACCCATCGGCCAGCATTTCGAGGCGGACCCTTTTTTCGCAATCGGCGGATACTGGCGCGGCAGCGGCCGCGACATGGGCAGCACGGCGCTCTTCCAGACGGGAATCGGGTTGCTCTACGTGTTCGACAGCGGCTATCGCGCCGGCCTCACCTACAGCCACGAATCGAACGGAACCACGCTACCGCGCGAGCGCTCCGGATGCGTGTGCAATCCGGGAGCCAACAATTTCATGCTGACCGTGGGCGTCCCGATCGTGAAGATCTTCGATTTCTAGCCCGGCACCTCGCGCGCGCGGTAGGGCGGCGCTCAACCGCGCGTGAAGGGCCGTCCGGCATGAGCTGCGAAAGCCGGTTGGCGGCGGCCCGTCATCCTCAGCTCGCGAGATCGTCGGCCTTTTTCCTGATCGCTGCGATGAGAGCGTCGACCCCTCGCTCGCGGATCACCGAGGTGTACTCGGACCGGCGCGTCGCGAGCTGCGAGATCGAGCCCTCGAGAAAGACGTCGATCACCTTGTAGTTGTGGTCGCTGTCGGCGCGGAGAAGATAGTCGATGGCGACCTTGTCGCCGTCGGCCTTCACGATCGCGCTGTAGACGATGATGTCCTTGCGCGGCGTTTCCTTCGCGTCCGTGGTGACGAATTTCTCGCCGTCGTAGCCGTGAAAGTTGTGGGCGTAATTGGCGACGGTGAAGTTGCGGAAGGCGTCGATCAGCTGCTCGCGCTGATCCGCCGTCATCTTATCCCAATAGGCTCCGACGCTGGTCTGGGCCATCAGCGCCACGTCGAAAGTCTTCTCGACCCACGGCTTCAGCAACTCGTAGCGCCCCTTGTAGCCGAGCTTGGATCCGTTCTGCATCGTCTTGAGAAGCTGGGCATAGTAGCTCTCGATCACCTCCTTGGGCGTGTCGGGGCCGGCGGATGCGGCGAGCGGGAGCAAGACGGCGATGGCGAGGGCGGCAAGGACGGTCTTCAGGCGGCGCAGCATCGGGACTCCTGATCTTTATCGCTTCGTGAAACGACGTGCGGGCGCGGGGCGAGATCAAAGTAGGTCCGCAATCAAAGCGGGGCAATAGGCTTTCTTGCGACGCGTATGGCGTCAAGCGCGAGGCGCGCCGCGCCGCGCTTCGCGCTCGAGGATGCATTGCGACGGGGACTCGGCATTGCTTTGCCGCGTTCGCCGGCGCGAGAGGCGCGGGCCGCCCTCGCTGTCGAGCTCGCAAGGGGCGCGCCGGAGGCCCCTCTCGGAGCCCGATGCGGCCGCCTGCCGATGCGGCGCATCCGGCCGGGGGTGAGAGAGGTTCTCTATTTGTCCGGTACGGCCGCGGCGGGAGCCTGCCGCATGTCGGCGGACCGCCTCTCCCCAAGTGCTTGCGGCACC